>CADBQM010000249.1 GCA_902796795.1 uncultured Eubacteriales bacterium | reverse complement strand
CTGCGGACTGATCACAGAATATAATCCGTTCCATAACGGCCATGTTCACCATATCGAGGAAGCGCGCCGCATCACCGGCTGCGACTATCTGGTCGTCGTCATGTCGGGCAATTACGTCCAGCGCGGCACGCCGGCGATCATCGACAAATACGAAAGGACACGCATGGCGCTGAATTCCGGCGTCGATCTCGTGCTGGAACTGCCGCTGCTTTTTGCGACCGCATCCGCAGAGACCTTTGCGACCGCGGCCGTCAGCCTGCTGAACCAGCTCGGCTGCGTCGATTCCCTGATCTTCGGTACGGAGCTCGGCGACCTTACGCCGCTCAAGAAGATCGCGGACGTCCTGAACCACGAGCCGAAGCAGTTCTCCAACGATCTGCGTGACTTCGTGCGGTCCGGCTTAAGTTATCCTGCGGCCCGTGCCTCCGCTCTGGACCTCTATTTCAACGAGGAGATCGAGGACCTTTACGAGATCCTGGAATCCCCGAACAACAATCTAGGCATCGAATACCTGCGGGCGATCGACCGTCTGGGCGCAAATATCACCCCTTACACGATCAAACGCTGGAAGACCGAATACAACGAAAACCGCCTGTTCGACGACGTCGCGTCCGCGACAGCGATCCGGAACATGCTTTATGAAGAAGACGGCGTGGAAAAGATCACGCCCTTTGTCCCGCCTTTCGTCGCCCGGGAATTCCTGATGAAGCATGGCATCTCCACCCCGATCCGCGCAAACGACTTCTCGCAGATCCTGCAGTACCGCCTGGAGACGGAAAAAGATCATCTCACGGATTACCTGGACTTCTCACCGGAGCTTGCGGAGCGTGTCCGGAACCTGCTGCCCGACTGCTATAATTTCAAGGAATGGGCTGCAGCCTTAAAGACCAAGGCCTATACCCGGACCCGGACCAACCGCATCCTGCTGCACCTGATCCTGAACATCCGCACGGAAGACCTGCAGCGTTATAAGGACGAAGATTACTGCATGTATGCCCGGATCCTCGGCTTCCGCAGCGCTTCCGCCCCGCTCTTGAAAGAGATCCGTGAAAACACCAACCTGCCGATGATCTCAAAAATGGCGGACGCGAAGGAGATCCTTTCGGAAAAGGCCATGGCGCTCCTCCAGTTCGAGATCGACAGCACGAACATCTTCCGGAACGTCGTTTATCAAAAATACGGCGCCCTCTTAAAAGATGAGTTCACCGCAGGTCTGATCAAGATGTAATTATTTTAAAGCAGCTCAGATATCGTAAAACGGAGACGGTACCCCGCGCGGGGCCGTCTCTATTTTATAAGTGTCCGAGGAGATCCCGGTCCCCGAAAGATCAATCTCCGTCTTTACGCTGAGCAGCGCGAGCTCCGGCAGGTTATTTTCCTCCGACAGGTGGGCCAGAAGGCAGAGTTCAAGCCCGGGATGAAGGACCTTCAGCAGCAGCTGCCCTGCGTTCTCATTTGACAGATGCCCGAAATCGCTCAGGATCCGGCGTTTCAGGACATAGGGATACGAACCGGTCTCCAGCATGCGGACGTCGTGGTTGGCTTCCAGGATAAGCGCGTTGACCCCTTTCAGGAAAGTGGCGTGTTCATCCGTATAATAGCCGAGGTCCGTCATGAGCGCCGCGCTTTTCTTGCCGTCGAAGACGCGGTAGGCAAAGGGTTCCGCCGCATCGTGGCTCAGCGGAAATGCACTGACAGAAAAAGCACCGGCCTGAAACGGCTTTTCTGCACTGACCTCGTGAAAAAGTGCGGGATCGACGCCCGGACCCGCAGAATGAAGATAGGACCGGACGGTGCCCCGGGAAGCGTAGACCGGTATCTGCCAGTGCTTTAACAACACTTTCAGCCCGGCGACGTGATCGATATGCTCATGCGTGACCAGAATGGCGGAGACCCTGTCCGGTGAAATGCCGCTCTCCTTCAGGCCATCCTCGATCCGTCTGGCAGAGATGCCGGCGTCGATCAGGATGACCGAACTGCCGGATACGATCACCGTGCAGTTGCCGCTGCTGCCGGAGGCAAGCGTTTTAATCCGCATATTCAGCTCCGATCTCCCGGAGACGGCGATCGATCTTTGCGTAAAGATCCGCCAGGCTCCCATCGTTTTCAATTACATAGGGACAGTAGCCGCGGAACTCTTCATCCCGCAGCTGGTTCTTCATGATACTGTCCGATCTTTCCTCTGAATATCCTCTGGAATCATAGAGCCGCTGTTTCCGAAGTTCCGCCGGGGAAGCGACATACCAGACGTCCGTACACAGTGTGTCCAGTTTCCCTTCATATAACAGCGCGGCTTCCAGGAAAATGAGCGGTGAAGGATCGACGGTGATCATACGCCGGATCTCCCGACGGATGAGCGGATGTGTCAGCCGGTTCAGCCGGGAAACGTCAGCGGCTTCTCCTGTAAACGCTTTTTCATACAGGCGCTTCCGGTCGATATTTCCTTCCGCGTCCAGGATCTCTTCCCCGTAAGACGCCAGAAGCGCACGGTAAACACACTTCCCTTTTTCAGAAAGCCTTCTGCCGACGTCGTCCGCCAGGATCACGGAACAGCCCTTATTCTCTTTTACATAGGCGAGCAGCGTGCTCTTTCCCGCGCCGACACCGCCGGTCACCCCAATGACCTTACTTTGTCTCATAAAGACTGAACCCCCGCTTGGCTTCCGCTTTCAGCATGACGGAAAGCAGTGCCGCATGTTCCATTTCGAATACAAGGATCTCTTCTGCCCGGTCCGCTTCCGAAAGCGGTGCTTCCAATACCAGTTCATCGTGGATCTGCAGGACGATCCGGGTCTTCAGCCCGGCCTCACGGAGCCTCCTGTCCACGCGTATCATCGCGATCTTCATGATATCGGCCGCGGTCCCCTGGATCGGGGAATTCATCGCGACACGTTCACCGAACGACCGCTGGTTAAAGTTGGAAGAAAACAGCTCCGGGATCGGGCGGCGGCGTTTAAAAAGCGTTTCCGCATAACCCTTTTCCCGCGCATCGTCGACCAGGCGCTTCAAAAATGCCTCGATCTTCGGATAAGCCGCGAAATAGCTTCGCATATAGGCTTCCGCTTCCTTCCTGGAAACGTCGAGGTCTTCCGACAGGGAAAAAGCAGAGATCCCGTAAACGATGCCGAAATTGACTGCTTTTGCTTTTCTTCTCAAATCGGGTGTCATCTCTTCCAGCGGTACGTGGAAGACCTGGGACGCGGTGATCGCATGAATATCCCGTGCTTCCTTATAAGCGGCGATCAGGTTTTCGTCCCCGGAAAGATGCGCAAGCACTCTGAGTTCGATCTGGGAATAATCCGCGTCAACGAAGATGCAGCCATCTTCCGGGACAAATACACGGCGGATCTTTCTGCCGAGCTCCATCCGGACCGGTATATTCTGCAGGTTCGGATTGGCGGAAGAAAGCCTGCCTGTCGCCGTAACCGTCTGGTTAAAGTCACTGTGGATCCTGCCGTCCTCCCGGATAAAGCCCTGAAGGCCTTCCGCATAAGTGGAATGCAGCTTGGCATAGGTACGGTATTCCAGCACCTTCCCGACCAGCGGATGAACGTCCTGAAGCCTTTCCAGCACCTCCGCAGAAGTAGAATAACCGGTCTTTGTCTTTTTCGGCGCCGGAAGGCCGAGTTTTTCAAACAGGATCGTCCCGAGCTGTTTCGGCGAATTGATATTGAAGCGTTCTCCTGCGAGATCGTAGATCTCCTCTTCCAGCCGACGGATCTCCTCCAGCAGTTCTTTATCGTAGGCCTGAAGCGCGGAGCGTTCGATCCGGATCCCGCTCTCTTCCATGCGGGCAAGCAGTTCCATCAGCGGAAGCTCGATCTCCCGGTACAGATCTCCCATCTCTTCGCTTTCCAGTTTCTCAAGGAGCTTCGGCGCTGACACATAAGCAGCAAGAGCGACTGCGCACATATAGCGGACCAGCGCATCCTCCTGTTCATCGAGCGCTTCTTTTGGCGAAAGCTTTCCAAGGATGGCCGTCCGGTCCTTAAGTTCGATGCCGGCATACTGTCCGGCGATCAGCTGATAGGGATATTCCGAAGGCAGGGGATCCAGCAGGTACGCGGCGATCGAGAGATCTTCGGTCCCGACGCCGGAAAGTTTGACGATCGGTTTCCCCTCTATGCTGTAAAGACGCACGCCGGCCGCTTTCAGCCTGCGGATCATTTCCGCGATCGTTTCGGCAGTGATGAACATCCTTTCAGGAATAAACACAAGTTCTTCGCCTGCCGCAAAAGAAACGCCGCATTCCGGCTCATAATGGACGCCGGCTGCCGGTTCTTTTATGAGCTTCTTAAGCAAGGCTTCCGCTTCCTCAAAGGTGCCGATCTCACGCGCTGTGGCAAGCACGTCCTTCTCTTCTTTTGTTTCTTCCAGGAAATCGATACGGATCGAAGAGATCTCAAGTTCCTTCAAAACACGCGCGGCGTCTTCCGGATGGATGTGCAGCGCGAGATCGGAAAGCTGAAGCGCGCCGAGATCCAGGTCTCTCAGGATCGTCGCCAGCTTTTCTGAAAGACGTGCAGATGCCTCTCCGGCAAGTTCGGTATCAGATGTTTTTAACAGGAAATTCAGCGGGGAACGCGTGATGCCGAGTTCTTCCTTCCATTCCTTCTTCAGCGCGTCAAGACCGCCGGGTATTGCCTCTCTCTCATGGATCTCCCGGTAGAGCGCGTCGACGTTCCCGTATTTCCGGATCAGCGCCGCGGCCGTCTGATGGCCGACACCGCTGACGCCCCTGATATTGTCGGAGCTGTCCCCTTCCAGACCTTTCGGGGAATTGACGTTCTCCGGCAGGACGCCGAATTCCTGAAGTACCAGATCCGGCGTCAGTTCAAAGGCACGGTCCGGTACGTTCATCTTACTGTGATCCAGGTGGTATTTCCGGTACATCTCTTCCGTCTTTTCCGCGCTGGTATGCATGAGCCACATGTGGGTCCTGTCATTCACGAGCTGCAGATAGTCATGGTCTTTCGTAAAGATGCGGACCGGGATCTCGTTTTCAAAGCGCGCGGCAAGAGAGCCGCAGAAATCGTCGGCTTCATATTCAGGGTCAGAGAACTGGGCGATCCCGAGTTCCTTCATGATATCATGGCAAAGGGTGAACTGGGCGATGAGCGGTTCCGGGGTCTCGGAACGCGTGCCTTTGTAGGCCGGATACAGGCGGCGGCGGAAGGTGTCGCGTGTCGTATCCCAGGCGATCGCCAGATGCGAGGGCTGCTGTTCCTTCAGGATGCGGAACATCGTGCGAAGGAATCCGTATACGGCATTGGTGTATACGCCCTTCGATGTCATCATGATCTTATGATAGTATTTTTTCCGCTCCTCCTCGTTTTTTTCGAAGAGGATCTCGCGCGGCAGATTGCCGTAATACTGAGTGCTGAGCAGGCTGGATCCGTCGATCAGCAGCAGATATTCATTCATACGGCCTCCTTATCAGAGTCCTCCGGACGGAATAAAGAAAAACCAGATCACAAAAGCCAGCAGCGCAGCGAGCACAAAGACCAGTACGGCAAAAGAGATCATGCGCTGGCGCCGGACAAAGCGCTTTCTTTCATTCAATTTGTCCGCCAGCAGATTCCTCAGGTCATAATTCTCATTACCGCCGTACTGACTGCGCTCGTCAAGGTCATTTGATGTGTAGCGCACCATATAGCGGACTTCGAGCTCGTCGCGGCAATCGGGACAGTTTTCGATATGCTTCAGAAAAGCGTCCGTCTCCCGCACGTTCAGCCGGTCGGTCAGAAACGCATCGAATCTGGAGGATGCTTCATTGCAGTTCATAGGGCAGCTCCGTTAAAAAAGCTTATGCAAAGAAAGAGCCGTGAATGCCACGACTCTTTCTTTTCTGAAGGTGCACGTCGAAGGCGGGTCAGTCCGCAACTTTGACG
>CADBQM010000248.1 GCA_902796795.1 uncultured Eubacteriales bacterium | reverse complement strand
CTTCGCCGGGCATTTCTCCGCGCATTTACCGCACTGGGTACAGTTATCATAATTGATGTGGGCCAGGTTGTTCGTTACGCTGATCGCTTCCGATTCACACTGGCGCACACAGAGCGTGCAGCCGATGCAGCCGGCCTGGCAGGTCTTTTTGACGATCGGACCGCGTTCCTTGTTGCTGCACTGGACGCGCACCTTTTTTTCCGCCGGCACGATCTCGATGAGCTTCTTCGGGCAGGCTTTCGCGCAGAGACCGCAGGCCACGCACTTGTTCTCGTCGACGACCGCAACACCGTTCACGACGTGGATCGCGTCGTTGGGGCAGACGGACACGCAGGAGCCGAGGCCCAGGCAGCCGTAGTCGCAGTCGGTCAGGTTCATGCCCGAAAGCACGGCTGCGCGGCAGTCCTGGATGCCGATGTAGTTGCCCTGGTTCTTCGTGACGTCGCAGCTGCCCTTGCACATGACAAAGGCGACCTTCTTTTCCACTTCGCCGGCTTCCACGCCCATGATGGCGCCGATCTTTTCCGCGACCGGATTGCCGCCGACCGGGCAGCTGTTGACCGGCGCTTCGCCCTTCGCGATCGCTGCCGCAAGTGCGTCACAGCCCGCGAAACCGCAGGCGCCGCAGTTGTTGCCGGGAAGCTCGGCGCGGACCGCCTGTTCTTTTTCATCCACGTCCACGTGGAATTTCCTTCCGGTAAATACCAGTCCCAGACCGACGAGCAGTCCTACGGCAGTGAGGACGCCGAGTGTGATTAAAATGATCTCCATCTTCCGTCCTCCTTAGAATGAAAGTCCCGCAAAGCCCATGAAGGCGACGGACATCAGCGCGGCGGCGATCAGGACGATCGGCGCTCCGCGGAGCGGCCGCGGGATATCTTCTTCATTGATGCGTTCACGGATGCTGGCGAGCAGGATGATCGCGAGCGTAAAGCCGAGCGCCGTACCGAAGCCGGAAAGGACCGACTCGAGGAAGTTGTACTGGTTCTGGACGTTCGTCAGCGCCACGCCGAGCACCGCACAGTTGGTGGTGATCAGCGGGAGAAAGATGCCCAGCGACTGATAGATCCCGGGAGATTTCTTTTTCAGGAACATTTCTACGATCTGCACGAGCGCGGCGATGATCAGGATGAAGACGATCGTCTTCATGAAGTCGAGGCCGAGCGGGGCGAGCACGTAGGTGTACAGCAGGCTTGACACGGCCGAAGCGATCGTGATAACGAAGATCACGGCGCCGCCCAGTGAGGCGGAGGCCTTCATTTCCCGGGAGACCCCGAGGAACGAGCAGATGCCCAGGAACTGGTTCAGGACGACGTTGTTGATCAGCGCGCCGCCGATGATGAGGAGGATCATATGCTTGAGCATTATTCTTTTCCTCCTTTCGCTTCCTTGCAGTCCGCGGCCATCGCGCAGTTCGCGCAGCCGCCGTCACAGCCGTTCGACTCCACGAGCTTGCGCTGGCGGGTCTTGATGCCGATCGCGTTCATGATCGCGATGAAGAGGGCGATGATGAGGAAAGCTCCCGGCGGCTGTACAAAGATCCCCATCGGCTCGATGCTCTCCGGCAGGACTCTGAGACCGAAGAAGGTGCCGTTGCCGAGGATCTCACGCAGGGCGCCCGCGAGCGTCAGCGCGATCGTAAAGCCGAGGCCCATGCCGAGGCCGTCAAAGAAGGACAGGCCCACGGAGTGTTTGTTCGCGTATGCTTCCGCACGTCCTAAGATGATGCAGTTGACGACGATCAGCGGGATGTAGATGCCGAGCGCCGAAAACAGGGACGGCAGGTAAGCCTTGATGGTGAGCTCCGTTACCGTGACGAGCGAGGCCACGATCACGATATAGGCGGGAAGCCGGACTTCGTTCGGGATCACCTTCCGGAGAAGGGAGATCACGACGTTGCTCAGGATCAGGACCGCCGTTGTGGAAAGGCCCATGCCGATACCGTTCATTGCCCGGGTGGAGACCGCGAGGGTCGGGCACATGCCGAGCAGCAGGATCAGCGTCGGGTTTTCCTTGATGATGCCGTTATAAAGACGCTCCAGGTATTTATTCACCGAAACTGCCTCCTTTCAGCACATTGTAGTAGAAGTCCAGGCCGGCGTTGACGGCGTTCGTGACCGCCTT
>CADBQM010000247.1 GCA_902796795.1 uncultured Eubacteriales bacterium | reverse complement strand
TGCAGCGCCGCGGTGATCACGGAAGCGACGATGACGCGGAACAGCTCCGCATAGCTCGCGAAGCGCCAGATGCTCCGGTAAAGCTTGAGCAGCGCGAACACGACGATCGCGATCACGGTATAGATCGGGACAAAGCGGAAGAACGGCGTGAGAAACTCTCCCGGGATCTGGGAATAACGGAAATCAAAGCGCACGAGCAGTGCGCCGAAATAGGCGATATTGACGGCAAGTGCGTCAAAAATGCCGAGGAGGACGCTGAAAGTCTTCCAGCGCTCCCATCGGAAATGCTTCATGTTAACACATCCCCTTTTGTTTGTTCAGATAAGGCCACCCGTCAGCGCGCGTAGATGCGGCTGCGGATGCCGTTGATCAGCTGTCCCATGTCGTTCGGGATCATGACGTAATTAACTTCGTAGTAGCTCTTGTCCTCCGGCACCCGGTACTCCACGATATCGTATTTAAAGTACTTTACCGCACCGGTCATGAGCTTCAGCATTTTCCCCTGGCCGATGTTGTGCGTCGTGTAGGGAAGCACGGAATCGACCGTCTTCGGCAGGTTCAGGATGCCGGCCGCCTTCACGTTGTTCAGCATCGCGCGAAGCACCGTGCGGTGACGCGAAGTACGCTCAAAATCATAGTAGCCGAGCTTACGGATCCTGGCGTAGGTCAGCGCCTGCGCCCCGTTCATGTGGTAGGTCTTCGCTTCCGTAAAGCCGTAGCTCTTGAACGCCGGGAGCTCATATTCTTTCAGCGTGATATCAATGCCGCCGAGCGTGTCGATGATCGCCTTGATCCCTTCAAAATCCACGATCGCGTAGTTGTCGATCACGACGCCGTAGTTCTGCTGGATCGTATCGATGAGCAGCGGCGCCCCGCGGAGCGCGAACGCGGAATTCAGGCGGTTGCCGCCGAAGCCCGGGATATTCGCGTAAAGGTCGCGCATGAAGGACGTCATATAGATCGTCTTCGTGTTGTCGTTGATCGTCACGAGCAGCATGACGTCGGAATTGCCGTGCCAGGTCGGCGTCCGGCGGTCGGAGCCGATCAGCAGTACGCTGTAGATGCCGCGCAGGTCCAGCGTGTCTGCCGGCTCGACGTCTTTGATCTGGTCGTCGATCCGCTTTTCCTCATCGGGCGAAAGCGTAGAATCCTCGATCTCATCGATCACGTCGTCCGGGATATCCGAAGGATACACGACCGGATGGCTCTCCGCGTCCGCTTTCTCGTCGGGAACATAAGTGGCTTTGTTATAATAATGGAGGAACAGAAAATAGACCGTCAGAAAAAGCAGGACGATCAGAATGGCCAGCACCATCAGGACGACAGCCCAGCCTTTTTTCTTCTTTTTTTGTGTTCCGTTCGGCATGGATCTTATCCTCTTCCTTCCGGGACCGGTATTATTTTATCCGGCCTGTTTTAGGCATGTTCTGTTATTATAACCCCGATATGCAGATAGTTCAAGTCCGCCGGATCATCGCCTCAGCTTTGCCTAGATCCAGGCGGCGCGCGCGTATCCTTTTTAATGCTTCCATCCGGGCGCCTGACAGGCCGCGCTCTTCATTCTCACCGTCCGCAGAAGGCGTACTGCCGAGTTTCCGGATCAGTGCGTCCGCCTTCTCCTGCTCCTCCCTAAGCCAGGCAAGAAAGACCGGGTCTTCCCCGTAGATAAGAAGGCCGAACTCCTTCTCGAACCGCGTTTTTTCCGTCATCCCGGGCAATGCTTCCGCTGCCGGTCCTTCGATGGTCCCGCAGGCTTCGGCCTGCGCTTCCCGGACGGCTTTCAGTACAAAATAGTATTTCCCGGCATCAGAACAGATCTTCTCTTCCGTGATCCGGAAACCGGCCTCCGGCAGAAAAGCCCGGATCTCCGGCACGTCGCGGTGTGGGGAAAGAACGAGCGTCTTCACGCTTTCCAGGACTTCCCGGCCTGCTGCCAAGATGCGCTTCATGAGAAGCCCGCCCATGCCGGCGATGATGACCGTGTCCGCTTCGCCGGGAGCAAGCGCTGAAAGCCCGTCCCCGAGCCGGCAGTCGATCCGGTCCGCAAGGCCTGCCGCACGGACTGCTTCTTCCGCCCGGGAAAGCGGTCCCATGCGGAGGTCCGACGCGACGGCGCGCCGCGCGGTCCCCGCTTCTACGAGCGCGATCGCGAGCTGTCCGTGGTCGCAGCCGATATCGGCCGCGAGATCGGAGGGCGGCACCAGGGAAAACACCGTCCGGAGGCGTTCGGAAAGGAAAGCAGGCGCCGCTTTACCGGCGCCGTTTCCCGCCGCACGGCTCATTGGCCGCCCTCCGGTTTTTTCAGTTTCTTTTTCTCTTCCATGAGCCGGATCAGCTCCGCGGCGTCCGTGACCTTTGCCATCGCTTCGGAGATCCGGGCATCCTTGATCGTATAGACCGCTTCCCGGATCGCCTGGTCCAGCGCTTCTTCACTGAGCTGCGCGCTGAATTCGGAGGAAAAGAGCGCGGATACCTCGCCCGAGCGTTCGTCGTCGATATAGCGGCTGATGATCGCCGCCGGATTGGCTTTTCCTTCTTCCCTGAGCTGCTGGTACAGGAGCTTCGCGACGCCCGCCGACAGTTCCGAACTGAAATCTTCTTCCTTCAGCTGCTTTTCGACCTCGCCGAAGCGTTCCGGATGCTCCGCGAGCAGCGTGAGCACCAGTTTCTCCGCCCTGACGGCGGAGGATTCCGTATTGTTTGTTTTTCTTGACGATGCCGGACGGTAGCGCTCGGGATCGCTGCGGGAAAGCCCGCGCTCCTCCCCGTTCTTTGTGATCTTTGACTTCAGCGTATCCGGGTCAAAGCGGAACTCACGGGCGACGGACTCGGCATAACTCGTCCGTTCCACCGGATCCGGAAACGTCACGGCGATCCGGCGCGCGGTCTCGTTGAAGAAATCCGAACGGCCCTGGGGATCCTCCAGGTCGTACTGCTCACGCAGCATGCGGATCTCGAAAAGGAAGGCGTTCGCCGCAGCCCGGATGCGCTCGCGGAAGGCATCTGCCCCGAGTCCGCGGATGAATTCGTCCGGATCTTTATACGGCGTCATCGAGAGCACGCGGATATTTAAGCCGGCTTCCCGGAGGATCGGTATCGCGCGGAGCGCCGCGTTTTTGCCGGCGCCGTCGGAATCAAAGCAGAGCACCGCTTCTTTCACATAACGGCGGATGATCGCGCCGTGCTGCGGCGTGAAGGAAGTCCCGAGCGCCGCGACCGCGTTCGTAAATCCGGCTTGATGGAGCGCGATCACGTCCATATAGCCTTCGCAGATGATGAAGTATTTCTCGCGGGTCCTGCGGGCCACGTTCAGCCCGTAAAGATTCCTGCTCTTGTCGAAGATCATCGTCTCCGGGGAATTCAGGTACTTCGGCTGGCCGTCGCCGAGCACACGGCCGCCAAAGGCGATCACGTGGCTGTTGGCGTCCATGATCGGGTAGATGACGCGGTTCCAGAAGCGGTCGAAGGCGCCGCGTTCACTGAACGAAA
Source organism: uncultured Eubacteriales bacterium (assembly GCA_902796795.1). Taxonomy (GTDB): domain Bacteria; phylum Bacillota; class Clostridia; order Lachnospirales; family Lachnospiraceae; genus UBA1267. The sequence goes on along the minus strand of CADBQM010000247.1, from coordinate 13,153 downwards.
CGAGGCCGCCGTCCTTCATCTGGGCGTCCGTATAGCCCTGCTGCTTCAGGTAGCGGTACAGAAGATCCGGCCGGGGCCCGGCAAAGCCGAGGCCGAAGGAAACGATCGTCTCGTCGCTTAAGGCCCGCGCTTTCAGGTACTGGTAGCCGTTTTTCCCCTCCGGGCTCTTCAGGTAGCGGTGATAAAAGACCGCCGCGTCCTTGTGCATCTTTAAAAGGACGCTGCGCCGGTCGCGGGCTTCGATCGATTCCCGCGACTCCGTGGCTTCCGGAAGCGTCATGCCCGCCCGCTCCGCGAGGAACTGCAGGGCTTCCTGGAAGCTGAAGTTTTCGTACTGCATGACAAAGGTGATCACGTTTCCGGCCGCGTGGCAGCCGAAGCAGTAATACATCTGCTTCTGCGGGGAAACGGAGAAAGACGCGGAGCGCTCGTTATGGAAAGGACAGAGGCCGAAATAATTCGCCCCGCTCCTTTTCAGCTGCACATACGACCCGACCACGTCCACGATCGGGTTGCGCATCCGCACTTCTTCAACGACGTCATCCGAATAATACATTGCTTCCTCTTCTCACGGTCCGTCAAAGCCGCTGGGTACAAAAAGCTCGCGGTATTTGAGGACCGCGTACTGGTCCGTCATGCCTGAGATATAGTCGCAGACGATCACTTCCTCCCGGTCGCCGCCCTGTTTCAGGATGCGGTAGGAATCCGGGATCTCGTCAAAATGTTCCATATAGTAGCGGTAGAGCATCCGGAGCATGCCCTGCGCCTTTTCCTCCTCGTGCTTGACCGTCGGGTTCTTGTAGACGGCTTCGAACAGGAAGGAACGAAGCCCGCGCATCGCATCCGCGACTTCTTCCGACTGGAGCACCTCCGCCTTCCCGGCGGAAGAAAGAATGATATCGTGCACCAGCGTATTCAGGCGCTCCTTGACCGAATACCCGAGCACACGCTTGTAGACTTCCGGGATGTCGGCTTCTTTCAGCACGCCCGCGCGGATCGCGTCATCCGTATCATGGTGGATATAGGCGATCTTGTCGGAGAGCCGCACGATCGCGCCCTCCAGCGTAGAGGGGACAGCGTCGGTACCGTGGTTCAGGATCCCGTCCACGGTCTCCCGCGTCAGGTTCAGTCCTTCGCCGTTCTTCTCGATGCGCTCGACGATCCGGACGCTCTGCTCGTTGTGGCGGAAATGCCCGATCCCGGCTTCCGTCAGGATCCCGTTCAGCGCCGTTTCACCGGAATGCCCGTAGGGCGTGTGCCCGAGGTCATGGCCGAGCGCGATCGCTTCCGTCAGATCCTCGTTCAGGCGGAGCGCCTTGGAAAGCGTCCGCGCGATCTGTGAGACCTCCAGCGTATGCGTCATCCGTGTACGGTAATGGTCGCCTTCCGGTTCCAGGAAGACCTGGGTCTTGTTCTTCAGCCGCCGGAAGGACTTGCTGTGCAGGATCCGGTCGCGGTCGCGCTGGTAGCAGGTCCGGATATCGCAGGGCTCCTCTTCGTACAGGCGTCCCTTCGACTCCCGGGCATGCGCGGCATACGGGCTTAAATACTCGTATTCAAATGCTTCCGTCTGTTCACGGATGGAAAGCGTTTCACTCAATGTCTTCTCCCATCAGATAACGGTCGATCGCCTCCGCGGCTTTCTTGCCGGCCCCCATGGCGGAGATGACCGTCGCCGCGCCGGTGACCGCGTCGCCGCCGGCAAAGACGCCGGGCCGTGAGCTTCTGCCCCACTCGTCCGTCTCGATGCCGCCGCGCCGGTTGAAAACGATCCCTTCGGTGGTGTTCCGGATCAGGGGGTTCGGCGTGGTGCCGATCGCCATGATCACCGTATCGGCTTCCATCGTGAATTCACTGCCGGGGATCTCGACCGGGCGCCGCCTGCCGCGTTCATCCGGTTCGCCGAGCTCCATGCGGATGCAGCGGATCGCGGTGACAAAACCGTTCTTTTCATTCCGCGGATCTTCAGGATCCTGATAACCCAGGATCTCCACCGGATTCATTAACAGGTCGAATTCGATCCCTTCCTCTTCCGCGTGTTCCACTTCCTCGCGCCGCGCCGGCAGTTCTTCCATCGAACGCCGGTAGACGATCGCGACCTTTTCCGCCCCGAGCCTGAGCGCCGTACGCGCCGCGTCCATCGCGACGTTGCCGCCGCCCACGACGACGACCTTCCCGCCCTTCATGATCGGCGTGTCGGGCAGGTCCTCATACGCCTTCATGAGGTTGCTCCGCGTCAGGAATTCGTTCGCGGAATAAACGCCCTTCAGGCTCTCGCCCGGAATGTGCATAAAGGAAGGCAGGCCGGCGCCGCTGCCGATAAAGACGGCTTCGAAGCCCTCTTCTTCAAACAGTTCGTCGACGGTCAGCGTCCGGCCGATGATCACGTTCGTCGCGATCGTCACGCCGAGTTCCTGAAGGCCTTCGATCTCCTTTGCGACGATGGCCTTCGGCAGACGGAATTCCGGGATGCCGTAGACCAGCACACCGCCGGCCTTATGCAGTGCTTCGAAGACCGTGACTTTGTAGCCCTTCTTCGCGAGCGCGCCGGCGCAGGTCAGCCCGGAGGGGCCGCTGCCGATCACCGCGACCTTATGGCCGTTCGGTTCCGCAGGCGTTTTCTTTTCGGCAGCCTGTTCGTTGTGACGGTCCGCCACATAGCGCTCCAGTCTGCCGATGCCGACCGGCTCAAAGCGGATGCCCAGCGTACATTTCGACTCGCACTGGGTCTCCTGCGGACAGACGCGGCCGCAGATCGCCGGCAGCGAAGACGCTTCGGTGATCACGTCATAGGCACCTTCAAAATCCCCTGTCTTAACAAGGGCAATGAAATCCGGGATGCGGATATTCACGGGACAGCCCTCAACGCAGGGACGGTTCTTGCAGTTCAAACAGCGGGCGGCTTCCGCACGGGCGGTCTCCTCGCTGTAGCCGAGCGCCACTTCGGAGAAGTTATGGGCGCGGACGGAAGGCTCCTGTACCGGCATTTCATGTTTCTTCGGATCGATCGCCACTTTTAAGCCTCCTTCCTGAAAAGATTGCAGGTCTCTTCGTAAGCCCTGCGCTCAAAAGGCATATACATGCGGTTCCGGGACATCGCTTCGTCAAAATCGACTTTATAGCCGTCAAAGTCCGGACCGTCTACACAGGCAAAACGCACCACGGGGCCGTCTTCTTCATGGAGGGTCAGGCGGCAGCCGCCGCACATGCCCGTGCCGTCGATCATGACGGGGTTCATGGACACGGTCACCGGGACGCCGAAGGGCTTCGCGGCCGCGACGACGAACTTCATCATGATCAATGGCCCGATCGTGATGATGCGGTCAAAGGTCTCTTTCTCGAGCAGCTCTTTGATCGGGGCCGTCACATTGCCGTGCAGCCCGTAGGAACCGTCGTCTGTCGTGATGATCAGGCGGTCCGAGACTGCCCTGAACTCATCTTCCAGGATCAGGAGGTCTTTACTCCGGAAGCCGATCACGGAAACGACCTCCGCCCCGGCCTCCTTCAGCGCACGCGCAACAGGGAGCGCGATCGCGCTGCCGACGCCGCCGCCGGCGACGATCACCTTATGAAGCCCGTCAAGCTTCGTCGCTTCCCCCAGGGGGCCGGCAAAGTCCGCGAGGTATTCTCCTTCATGCTTTTCGTTCAGCTTAAACGTGGTCGCGCCGACGATCTGGAAGATGATGCGGACAGCGCCGTCTTCCGGCCTCGTCTCAGCGACGGTCAGCGGGATCCTCTCCCCGTCCCCGTCGACGCGGAGAATGATGAACTGCCCCGCCTTCGCTTTTCTCGCGACGAGCGGCGCTTCGATCCACATCTCGGTCACGGTGGGATTCAGACTGCGTTTTTTCAGTATCCTGTACAAAGTGATCCTCCTTTATTCCTCAGTTCGGGATCTCATATCCGGGGACATAATCATCCATGATAAGGATATAATTCAACGTTTATCATTTTAATCCCGCAGCCTTCATCTGTCAAACGTTCTCTTGCTATTTACCTACTAAAGTGCTATGCTGATAAAGCTTGAATGGAGGTCAGTATGGAACAGTACGCGGTTAAGGGAATGATGTGCGCGGCCTGCCAGGCGCGTGTAGAAAAAGCGGTGCAGAAGGTACCGGGCGTAACGGAAGTCACGGTATCACTGCTTACGAATTCCATGGCGGTCGAAGGCAGTGCTTCTTCCGCCGATATCGTGAAGGCGGTCAAAAATGCCGGCTACGGCGCGCGGCTCAAAAAAGCCCAGGAGGTCTCCGACGGACACGAAGACCATATGGCGCTTTTCAAAGAGCTCCGGCGAAACTTCATCGTCTCCCTCCTGATCCTCCTGCCCCTGATGTACGTCTCGATGGGCGGCATGCTTTTCTCCACGCCGCTCCTCTCTTATCTTTCCGCGCGGCCGGCGCTGACCGGCCTCATTGAAGCGGTCCTTTCGCTCGCGATCCTGGTCATCAACCGGCATTTCTTCATCAACGGCTTCAAGGGAGCGGTCCACCTTGCCCCCAATATGGACACGCTGGTCGCGCTCGGCTCCGGCGTCTCTTTCCTGTACAGCCTGTGGAAGCTCACCGCGCTGCTGGTAAGCGGCGGCCTGATTGAGGTGCACGATGGCATGGACATGGCCGGAAGAACGCATTTCTATTTTGAATCCGCCGCCATGATCCTCGTGCTCATCACGCTCGGCAAGATGCTGGAAGCGCTCTCCAAGGGCCGTACCACCGGCGCGCTGCAGGGACTCCTGAAGCTCGCGCCGGAAACGGCGTCGGTCGTCAGGAACGGCGAAGAAGTCCGCATCCCCACAAAAGAACTCGTCGTGGGCGATATCTTCCTCGTGCGGCCCGGAGAATCTTTCCCGGTCGACGGCGTCGTGGAGGAAGGCAGTTCTTCCGTGAATGAAGCCGCGCTGACGGGTGAGTCGATCCCGGTCGACAAGGAAGCCGGTTCCCCGGTCTCCGCCGGTACGCTGAACGAGACCGGCTTCTTACGCTGCCGCGCCGAGCACGTCGGTTCGGAAACGATGCTCGCGAAGATCATCCGCATGGTCTCCGATTCCGCGGCCACCAAGGCGCCGATCGCCCGGATCGCCGACAAGGTCGCGGGGATCTTTGTCCCTGCAGTGATTGGGATCGCGATCGTCACTTTCGTGATCTGGATGCTCCTCGGCAGCGGCGTCGAGACCGCGCTGAACTACGCGATCTCCGTGCTCGTGATCAGCTGTCCCTGCGCCCTCGGCCTCGCGACGCCGGTCGCGATCATGGTCGGCAACGGCGTCGGCGCAAAAAACGGCATTCTGTTCAAGACCTCGGAGGCGCTCGAGGAGTGCGGAAAAGTAAAGATCATGGCGCTCGACAAGACCGGGACACTGACCAAGGGCAGCCCCTCTGTCACCGACGTCGTCCCGCTCTCCGAAGGCCTGCTTCCTACGGCATATGCGCTGGAAATAAAGAGTGAGCATCCGCTCGCCAGGGCCGTCGTCCACTATGCGGAAGAACAGGGACTTTCAGCCCCGGATACGGAAGATTTCGAAGCGGCGGTCGGCAACGGCCTTTCGGCGCGGAAAGGCGGAAAAATGATCTACGGCGGAAAAGCCGCTTTCATCGAAAAGGCGGCCGTGATCCCCGCAGAACTGAAGGAAAAAGCGGAAGCTCTTTCTTCGGAAGGCAAGACCCCGCTCTTCTTTTCTGAAGACGACCGGGTCCTCGGCCTGATCGCCGTCGCGGATACGCTGAAGGACGATGCCGCGGAAGCGATCGCGGAGTTGAAGGATCTCGGCATCCGGACGCTGATGCTCTCCGGCGACAACCGCCGGGCAGCCGGCGCGGTCGGGAAAGCAGCCGGCGTGGACGAAGTCGTGTCCGAACTGCTGCCGGATGAGAAAGAAGAAAAGATCCGCGCGCTCCGGGAAGAAGGAAAAGTCGTGATGGTCGGCGACGGCATCAACGACGCGCCGGCGCTCACGAGCGCGGACATCGGCATCGCGATCGGCGCCGGAACGGACATCGCGGTCGCCGCCGCGGACGTCGTCCTCGTAAAGGACGAGCTTCAGGACCTGCCGAAAGCGGTCCGCTTAAGCCGCGCGACGCTGAGGAACATCAAGCAGAACCTTTTCTGGGCATTTTTCTACAACGTGCTCTGCATCCCGCTCGCGGCCGGCGCCTACGCTTCCCTGGGGCTCAGCCTGAACCCGATGATCGGTGCCGCGGCGATGAGCCTTTCCAGCTTCTTCGTCGTCATGAACGCGCTGCGCCTGAACCTCGTGAAGCTCGGGCCGAAAAAGTAAGGGTCAAAACCGCCGCTTGACTTTTCCCCTGCGGCGGTTAAGATAAAAACAGGACAGTCAAGCGCCCTTTCCGGGCAGAAAACAAATCAAGAAAGGACAGCCATGGAAGAATTAAGATTCGGCATCGTGGGCCTCGGCAATATGGGCACCACCCATGCGCGCAATGTATACGGAGGAAAGGTCCCACGCCTGAAACTCGCCGCGATCGCGGATATCGATCCCGACCGCCGTGCTTACGCGGAAAAGGAATTCCCCGGCGTCGCCGTCTTCGCGACGGAAAAAGAGCTGTTTAACAGCGGCCTGGTGGACGTGGTCATCATCGCCGTCCCCCATTATTTCCATCCGCCCTATGTGATGGAAGCACTGGACGCCGGCCTCCACGTGATCTCCGAAAAGCCCGCGGGCGTTTATACCGCAGCGGTAAAGGAAATGAACGAACGCGCCGCGAAGAGCGATAAGAAGTTCGGCATCATGTTCAACCAGCGCACCAACCCCATGTACCAGAAGCTCCGCGAGATGGTGCAGTCCGGCGAGCTCGGTCATATCAAGCGGGCCACCTGGATCATCACCGACTGGTACCGTTCCCAGGCTTACCACGACTCCAGTTCCTGGCGGTCCACCTGGGAAGGCGAAGGCGGCGGCACGCTGATCAACCAGAACCCGCACCAGCTCGACCTCTACCAGTGGATCTTCGGCATGCCGGACCGTATCCAGGCCCATGCCTTCTTCGGCAAATATCACCATATCGAGACCGAAGACGACGTTGCCGCTTATTTTGAATACGATAACGGCATGACCGGCGAGTACATCACCTCCACCGGCGAAGCGCCCGGCACCAACCGCCTGGAAGTCGCCTGTGACATGGGCAAGATCGTGATCGAGGAAAACAGCATGGTCTTCTATAAGAACAAGATCTCCGAGCGCGAGTTCGATGCGACGAATACCGTTCCCTTCGCCGCGCCGGAATATGAGAAGATCACCATGGACGTCGATACCTCCGGCGGTGAGCAGCACGTGGGCATCCTGAAGAATTTCGTCGCCGCTGTACTGGATGGCACCCCGCTCCTCGGCCCCGGCCCGGAAGGCATCAACATGGTCAAGATCTCGAACGCGATCCACTTAAGCGCGTGGACCGGCGAGACCGTTTCCCTGAAGGATTTCCCGGATGAGCGCTTCTATCAGCTCCTGCAGGATAAGATCAAGAACTCCACTTTTGAAAAGACGGTCCGGAAAGTGATCCAGGACGTCTGATCCCACTTCCGGCACAAAACGGAAGATTACAGCCGGTTCCGGACCAGAAAGGCAAAACCGCCTCGGTCCGGGACCGTTTTTTATGAAAAGAGAGGGCTTAAACATGGAACAGTTCCTGGCAGGAAACGGTACTGCGGCGATCTGTAAGGACGGAAACGTTTTCCGGATCGATACCGGGACCGCGGAAATGATCCTCTGTCTGGAAGGGGAAGACGGTACGTACGCTTTCCGGGAATGCGGGCTCAATAACCGGAAGACCGGTGCCCGGTGGATCCGGGGCGAAGCCTCTTACGGCAGCGGTTTTTCCCTGAAGCTTAACGGCAGGACGGTCTCAGGCAGCGATCCCGTCTGGCACTTTGACGGGGAGGAAGCGCTTACGCTCTCCCAGGGAGAACTCAGGCTCAGGCTCGGGCTCCATGATGACAGCGGTCTATATATTGCGATGATCTACGTCGCTTACCCGGATACCGGGGTCATACAGTCCTGGACGGAGATAGAAAACCGCGGACAGGACGCCGTCATTGATGATCCCTGCATCTTTGACGCGTGTTTTGACGCCGGTGAAACGGATGATTTCCAGTACATGACCGGCGGCGGTAATTTTGCGGGCAGCACGGTGTTCAAGTCGGTACCGGTCACGGATGGCTTTGTCAAAGAGTTCGATTCTTATCTCGATATGGAAACGATGGAAGTCGACGGGCACGACGGCTACCACGAGACGCTGGACCGGGAACAGGGTACGGCCATCTGGTTTGAACTGATGGGGCTGAAAGACCGCGGAAGCGGCAACGGGCTCGTACTGACCTTTGATTACAACGGTTACTGGAAAGCACGTTTCTCCTGTTTAGGCGGAAGGAACGAACTCTCCGGCTGGTGCGTACTCTCCCGCTATCCCTTCCCTGCAGGCGCCCTTTTCAGGACGCCGAAAAAAATGATCCTCCTGTACAGCGGCGACGAAGACGAAATGGGTAATGCGCTCACGGACTACCAGTACCGCTATAAGTGGGATTATACCCGGGAAGCTTATTTCAACCGTTCCTCCATGGCGGTCTGGCGGGAGGCGCCGCTCACGGATACGGTCTTTCAGATGGTCGAAAAAGCCCGCTATCTGGGCTATGAGCGTATCTGGGTGGATGATTTCTGGTTCGACGCAAAAGGCCTGTGGAACGGCGTATTCGGCGACGACTGGGCCGAGATCGCCAAATACGTCCGCAGGAACGGGATGTCGTTCCGCCTGTGGATGCCGCCATGGCACGCGGACCGCTTAAGCGGCCTGCAGATCGAGCATCCCGACTGGATGGTCGGCTGGTCCGGCTGGTGGTACAACTGGACGCTGAATATGGAAAAGCCGGAAGTCGTGGACTGGATCTTGAACATGCTGCATGAAAAGCAGCGGGAATTCGGGGATTATGATCTCCGGGTCGACGGTTCTTCCTCCCGTTTCATGAACAGCGGGAGCTTTACCGATACCGGCGGAGACGCAAACTGCACCTTCCTGCAGTCTGAACACTGGTATGAACTGATGCAGCGCTTTAAAGACGAGAACCCGAACGCCGGCCTTGACGGCTGTTCCTCCGGCGGCTGCGCGATGACCATCGAAAGCATCCGCTTTGCGGACCAGCAGCAGATCACCGACGGCTGGTGTTTCCATATGGGCGGTTACTGGACCTCTCTCTTCCTGCCGATCGACAAGCATCAGGGTATGCCGATGGCGTCCACTTCGCTGGGGCTCCGGGCTTCGGGAAAATACGGGCCGGAATCCCGCAACCTCTTCACTGCGCCGATCAGCTATCCGTACCCGCTGGATCCCGAAAGCGTGGAGAACTGCCGCCGGGATATGGAGCTGTTCCGCTGGCTCCGCGACGTAAAGCACGTCTACGGCAAAGGGATCAAAGTCTACCGCCCGCAGGTCGAAACGGGAGATCCGACCTTTATCCTGCAGCGAATGACGGAAGACCGCACGTCCGGCATGATCATGTTTTCCAACAACAGCTTCAATCCGATGACCGGCCATCCGCTCCGTGTATTCCCGAAAGGCCTGCTTCCCGATCTTGCATATACGGTCGAAGCACTGGAGCACGGCATGGAAACGGAAACAAAAAGCGGGGCCGACTGGATGCGGGACGGCATCCGGCTCTCCTGCCTGAATCCCGGGGAATACCTGCTCCTGAACCTTACAGGACGTCCCGGTACGGGCACCGCCCAGGCCGCGCCGAAGGCGCCGGTCAAGCCGGAAAAGGCAAAAGCACATTGGCTGAACCGGAACGGTATCGCCTTATCCTGGGTCCCCGGAGATACAGAACAGTTTATCAGTTATTATGAAGTCTCGAAAGACGGGCGGCCGCTTACCCGGGTCTCTGCGGGCTGTTATCTGTTCCTGCCCGACGGAGAAGAGAATGCCGTGTACAGCGTTGCTGCGGTAAACGGCGAAGGCATCCGTTCTTCAGAGACGTTTTTCTGACAGGTACCGGAAGCAGTAAAAAAACGGACGCTTTTTAAAAGCGTCCGTTTTTTATTGATCCGTGCCCTTCCGTACGGATGATGCAGCGCAGACTTCAGTCCATGAAATACTTCCGGAAATCTGCCCGGCAGGCTTCGTAGATGGCCGCGGTATCCAGTTTCGTATAAACGCCGTGATCGTAAAGGACCTCGCCCTTCGCGACCGTCATGACGATATCGCGGGAGCTGCCGCTGTAGACGACGAGGTTCGTGATGTCCGTCGGGATCTGCATCGCCGGCTCCTGAAGCGAAGAAACGATAAAGTCCGCGCGCATGCCGGGGACCAGCGCGCCGCGGTCCGTATAGCCGAGTGCCTCCGCCGCGCCGCGGGTCGCAAGGTACAGCGCCTGCTTTGCGCTGACCGCCGTCGCGTCCCGGTTCACACCTTTATGTATGAGCGCCGAAAAGCGCATTTCCTCCCACATATCGAGCGTGTTGTTGCTGGCGCACCCGTCGGTGGAGGTCGCGATCTTCAGGCCCTTTTCAAGCATCAGGGGAATACGCGCCACGCCGCTGCCGAGTTTCAGGTTCGAGCAGGGATTGTGGAGCACCGAGGCGCCGCGCGTGCGGATGATGTCCATATCTTCATCCGTCACATAGACGCAGTGCGCGAGGAACAGCGGCACGCGCGTCATACCGAGCCGATCGAAAAGCTGTACCGGCGTCAGGCCGTGACGGCCGATGCACTCTTCGTGCTCCTTCACGGTCTCGCTGCAGTGGATGTGGATCGGCTGCCCCGTGCGGACCGCGATATCGCCGAGCCTTGTCAGGAATTCCGGGCTGTTCGTGTATTCCGCGTGCGGTGCGATCGCCGTGCGGATGTCCGGATCGTCCTGATAGTATTCATTCAGCCGGAGTGCGTTGTCGAGCATCTCCTCATGGTCGCCCTTGACTTCGATAAGGCAGGTCGAAACGATGCCGGAAAGTCCCGCTTCCTTCAGTGCCCTGCCGGTCTGGAAGCCGTCGCAATACATATCGTTGACGGTCGTCGTGCCGGTGCGGGTAAGCTCTGCTGTGGCGAGCTGCGCCCCGTGGTACTGGGTCGCTTCGGTATGGTTCGATTCCTTCGGGAAGATCCTTTTGTCAAGCCAGTCCTGCAGGCACATATCGTCCGCATAACCGCGGAAAAAGACCATTGGCATGTGGATGTGGCCGTTCACGAAGCCCGGCAGGATCACATGGCCGGTAAGATCCACCGTCTCCGCGCCCGGGAATTCCTTCTTCGGCCCGGCATAGATGATCTTTTCCCCTTCAACGGCGAGGGTCCCCTCCATAAATACGTCAAAGTGATCATTGACCGTAACAAGCGCGGCATTCTGATAGACTTTCATCTTCCGTCTTTACTCCCCTTTCTGGTAATAGTGGACGCCTTCCATCGCGGGCGCCTTATTCTTGGAGCGGGCAAAGAACAGCACCGCGATCGTTACGACGTACGGCAGCATCTGCACGAGCTGCGGCGGGATCTCCACGGACTGCACACGGAACTGCAGGCTCTGCGCGACGCCGTATACAAGGCCCGAGACCGCGACGCCCACCGGATGCCAGCCGCCGAGGATCACCATCGACAGCGCGATGTAGCCGCGGCCGGCCACCATGTCCTTACTGAACATGTTGATATCGCCGATCGAAAGATAGGCGCCGCCGAGCGCCGCGAGCGCACCGCTCACCATCATGGCGAGATACTGGATGCGATAGACGTTGATGCCCATGGAGCCTGCCATGAAGGGGTTGTTGCCGATCACGCGGATCCTGAGGCCCACCGGGGTATGGTACATGACGAACCACATCGCGATCACACAGAAGATCAGGATGAAGAACAGCGGGGAGACGGAACCGATCAGCTCGCGGACGACCGGGATCTTGTCGAAAAGCGGGAACGTCCAGACGCCGAGGCCGTCGACCGCGGCAGACTTGCCGCGCGTATCCCAGATCATCTGCATCAGCACGACGGTTAGGCCGCTGGCAAGCAGGTTCACCGCGACGCCGGTCAGCATATGCTCACATTTGAAGCCGATCGCGAACACGGCCATCAAAAGGCCGGTCAGCGCGCCGGCAGCCATCGCAAACAGCAGGCCGAGCCAGGCAGAACCGGTGATATAGGAACCGACCACGCTGAAGAAAGCGCCGAAGAGCATCATGCCCTCCAGGCCCATATTGATGATCCCCGCACGCTCCGAGAGCATGCCCGCGAGCGCCGCGAAGGCGATGGGGATCGTAACGCGGATCGCGCCCGCAAGAAGGTTCAGTACAAAGTTCATGCCGTCTTGCCTCCTTTCCTGCCGGCGACCTTTTTCTGGATATAGCGGATGATGCCCGGCGTGGAAACAAAGAGGATCACCAGGGCCTGCAGTACCTGGATCAGCTCACCCGGAATGTTCGTGGAGCGGTTCATCCCCGTGGAGCCGTTCCGGAGCGCGCCGAACAGGAAGGCCGAGACCACGGTGCCGAAGGGATTGTTCCGTCCCATCGTGGCGATCGCGATACCGTCGAAGCCGTAGCCCGCGGTCATGCTGGGGATGTAGTAGCCCCAGTAACCGAGCACTTCTCCTGCCCCGCCGAGGCCGGCGAAGGCACCGGATAAAAACATGGCCCAGAGGATGTATTTCTTGGAATTGATGCCCGCGGATTCCGCCGCGTTCGCGTTCGAACCGACGGCGCGGAGCTCATAACCGAATTTTGTCTTCATCAGCACCAGGTACAGGAGCACCGCCGCGAGGATCGCGAGGAAGATGCCCGTATAGAGCCGGGTGTGCGGGACCAACGTACTTAAGCGCGCGGTCGCCAGGACGTCTTCCGTACGGACCACGTTTCCTTCCGCGTGGAAGGGATTGGTCACGAGATAGCTGACCAGGTACTGCGCGACGTAGTTCAGCATGATCGTCAGGATGACTTCGTTGATCCGGAGCCGGTTCTTCAGCCAGGCCGCGATCAGAGCCCAGAAACCGCCCATCAGTGCGCCGGAAAGGATCGCGATCGGCAGGTGCAGGACCGCCGGGAGACCGGTGACGTAATGGCCGACCAGCGCCGCCACAAAGGAACCGACGAGCATCTGGCCTTCGATACCGATATTGAACACGCCGACCCGGGCGGCCACCGCCATCGCGAGGCCGGAAAAGATCAGCGGGA
>CADBQM010000246.1 GCA_902796795.1 uncultured Eubacteriales bacterium | reverse complement strand
GTTTTCCCCGGAAACCTGCAGGTCTATTTCGGAAAACACTTCGGCGAGGAAGAGATGAAGCTCCGGCGCGCCGAGTATCTCAAAAAGTTTCTGAAACAGATCCGTCCCGTTCATTCATAAGTTATTTGAGGAGGTAAAATGGCAGACCGTTTTACGGAGATCGCAAGAAGGGCCCTGAATCAGTCCAGAAGCGCAGCGGAAGAGCTGGGCGCGGGCGTGATCGGGACCGAACATATCCTGCTCGGACTGCTCCGCGTCGGCGAAGGCCTCGCCTATGAGGTGCTGACGGAGAGCAACGTCCGGGAAAATGACATCACGGAACTCATCCGGAAGTACCTGCAGTCCAACTACAGTGTGATCGAGTTCCCGGGATACGAGTATACGCCCATGTCCAACCGGGTGCTGAATGCCGCGCTGGAGAAGGCAAAGCTGTACCGCTCGAGCCTGGTCGGCACCGAACACATCCTGCTCGGGATCCTGAGCTTCCCGAACAGCTCGGCCTGCCGCATCCTGACCGCGGTCGGGCTCTCGCTCGAACGGCTGCACCTGGACCTCGTGTCCCTGCTGCAGCGGGAACGGATGAACGGCACCGGCAGCCAGGACGTGAACCAGGCCCGTTCGCGCCAGAGCCAGTCCAAGACCCCGATGCTGGACCAGTACAGTCGCGACCTTTCCAAGATGGCGGAGGAGGGCACGCTGGATCCGGTGATCGGCAGGGAACGCGAGATCGCGCGGGTGATCCAGATCCTGTCGCGCCGCACCAAGAACAATCCCTGCCTGATCGGCGAGCCCGGCGTCGGCAAGACGGCCGTCGTGGAGGGACTGGCGCTCCGGATCCTGGACGGGAGCGTCCCGGATATCATGCGCGGAAAGCGGATCGTGACGCTCGACCTTTCGGGCATGGTCGCGGGCAGCAAATACCGCGGTGAATTTGAAGAGCGGATCAAGAACGTGCTCGCGGAAGTCATGGCGGACCGCTCTGTGATCCTGTTCATCGACGAGATCCATACGATCATCGGCGCCGGCGGCGCGGAAGGCGCGCTGGACGCGGCGAACATCATCAAGCCGTCGCTTGCACGCGGCGAGATCCAGCTGATCGGCGCGACGACGATCACAGAATACCGGAAGCATATCGAAAAGGACGCGGCGCTGGAACGCCGTTTCCAGCCGGTCACGGTAGAGGAACCGTCGGAAGAAGAGGCCTACGACATCTTAAACGGCCTCCGGAAGACCTATGAAGACCATCACCGCGTGGTGATCACGGACGATGCCCTGAAGGCCGCCGTCCGCCTTTCCGCGCGTTATATCACGGACCGCTTCCTGCCGGACAAGGCGATCGACCTGATCGACGAGGCTTCTTCCAAGGTGCGCTTAAGCACTTACGTCCAGCCGAAGGAAGTCAAGAAGCTGGAAGAAGAAGTCAAAGAACTCGAAAAAGAGAAAGAACGCGCGGTCTTTCAGCAGGAATTCGAAAAGGCCGGCGAGATCAAGAAAAAACAGGAAAAGAAGCGCGAGCGTATCGACCGCCTGAAGGAAAACTGGGAGAAACAGCAGAACGAAGTGCGGCCGGTCGTCGGTGAGGACGAGATCGCGGACATCGTGAGCGGCTGGACGAAGATCCCCGTCAAATCCATCCAGGAGTCGGAGGCAGGCAGGCTGAAGAACCTGGAGGCGACGCTGCATAAGCGGGTCATCGGCCAGGACGAGGCGGTCTCCGCCGTATCGAAGGCGATCCGCCGCGGCCGCGTCGGCTTAAAAGACCCGAAGCGTCCGATCGGCTCCTTCCTGTTCTTGGGTCCGACGGGTGTCGGCAAGACGGAACTTTCCAAGGCCCTTTCGGAAGCGCTCTTTGGCAACGAGAACGCGATGATCCGCGTGGACATGAGCGAATACATGGAGAAGCACTCGGTGAGCAAGATGATCGGCTCGCCGCCCGGCTACGTCGGTTTTGACGAAGGCGGCCAGCTCTCCGAAAAGGTCCGGCGGAACCCCTACAGCGTCCTGCTCTTCGATGAGATCGAAAAGGCGCATCCCGACGTATTCAACATCCTGCTGCAGGTCCTGGACGACGGACAGATCACGGACTCCCAGGGCCGGCGCGTCGATTTCAAGAATACGGTCATCATCATGACCTCGAACTGCGGCGCGGAGAACATCATCACGCCGAAGGTGCTGGGGTTCGGATCGAAACAGAGCGCCGAAGAAGATTATAAGGTGATGAAGGACCGCGTGATGGACGCCGTGAAGCGGATGTTCAAGCCGGAATTCCTGAACCGGATCGACGAGATCATGGTCTTCCACGCGCTCGACCGCGGGAACATGAAGGATATCGTTACGGTGATGCTGCGCGATATCGTGAAGCGGACGAAGGGCCAGATGGACATCACCCTCCGCTTTAATGCCAACGCGAAGGAATTCCTGATCGAGAAGGGCTACGATCCCAAGTTCGGCGCGCGTCCCTTACGCCGCGCGATCCAGACCTACCTGGAGGACGAACTGGCCGGACGGCTTCTGGACGGCGAATTCAAGGCAGGCGATACGATCCGTGTCGGCGCGGGCAAGGAAGGGCTGACGTTCCACCGTCAGGAGATCAGAAAGACGGAGTAAGCCATGGCAAAGAAAACGAGCGTCTTCTTCTGCAGCGAATGCGGTTATGAAAGCGCCAAGTGGATGGGGCAGTGCCCCGCCTGCCGCGCCTGGAACAGCTTTGTGGAAGAACCGGTGAAGAAGAGCATCGCAGCGCCGGGCAGGGCAGAGACGAAAGGGCTGAAACGGAGCGCGCAGGCGACGTCGCTTCGGGACGTCACGACCGACGACCACGCGCGGGTCTCCTCCGGCATGGAGGAATTCGACCGCGTGCTCGGCGGCGGGATCGTTCCCGGCTCGCTGATCCTGATCGGCGGCGATCCAGGGATCGGTAAATCCACGATCCTGCTGCAGGTCTGCAAGTACCTTTCCGAGCACGGGAACAGGGTGCTCTATATCTCCGGCGAAGAGAGCCTGAAGCAGATTCGCCTCAGGGCGGACCGCCTGGGCGATTTTGCGGGCGACGTCCGGATGGCGGCGGAAACGGACCTTTCCGAGATCGAGGCGCTGATCGATGAAGAAAAGCCGGATACGGTGGTGATCGATTCGATCCAGACCATGTACCGGGAGGACATCCAGTCCGCGCCGGGCTCGGTCTCCCAGGTCCGGGAATCCACGGCCGTCCTGATGCAGATCGCGAAACGGGACCGCATCACGGTCTTCCTCGTCGGGCACGTCACCAAAGAAGGCACGGTCGCGGGACCGCGCGTGCTGGAGCACATGGTCGATACCGTCCTTTATTTTGAAGGGGAACGCTCGCTTTCCTACCGGATCCTCCGTGCGGTCAAGAACCGTTTCGGGGCGACGAACGAAGTCGGCGTCTTTGAAATGTCTGAGACCGGCCTGAAGGAAGTCGAGAATCCTTCCGAATATATGCTGGAGGGCCGGCCGGTCGGTGCGAGCGGTTCCGTCGTCACGAGCGTGATGGAGGGGACGCGGCCGATGCTGCTCGAGCTCCAGGCCCTGGTCGCAAGGACGAATTTCGGTCTCCCGAGAAGGACTGCGGCAGGCATGGACTATAACCGCGTGCAGCTTTTGATCGCGGTGATGGAGAAGCGGGCGTCGCTCTCCCTCGGGGAATACGACGTCTACCTGAACGTGACCGGCGGCATGCGGGTGCAGGAACCTGCGCTGGACCTTGCGGCGGTGGTCGCGATCGCTTCCGCCTATCTCGACATCCCGCTGGATGAAAAGAGCCTGGCCTTCGGCGAGATCGGCCTGGCCGGCGAGATCCGGGGCGTGAGCGCGGCGGCGCTCCGCGTCCGCGACGCCGTCAAGCTCGGCTATGAAAAGATCATGCTGCCGGC
>CADBQM010000245.1 GCA_902796795.1 uncultured Eubacteriales bacterium | reverse complement strand
TTCCTCGAAGATTTCGGCGAGATCCATGTGCTGGTCAACAACGCCGGCGGCGCGCTTCAGATCCCGAAAGGGGAATTTGAAGATATGCCGCTGGACTACTGGGACAGTCAGATCGCGCTGAACTTAAGCGCGGCCGCGTATCTTTCCCAGGGTGCGGTCCGGAACATGAAAAAGAACGGGATCCCCGGACGTATCGTCAATATCGGCTCGATCCACGGCCATGTGAGCTGGGTCAAACGGAAGATGCTGCCGTACTGCGCGGCAAAGGGCGGCATCGAGATGTTCACACGCGCGCTGGCAGTGGAAGTGGCGCAGTACGGGATCCGTGTGAATTGTATCGCGCCGGGCTTTATCATGACAAAACTTTCCGACCGCTACAATGAAGCGGACCTCGAAGGCTTCCGGAACCGTATTCCCGCGGGGTTCCTCGGGCAGACAGAGCACATCGTGCCGGCGATCCTGTTTTTTGCCGACGAAGCGGCGAGCCGGTACATCGCCGGGCAGGTGCTGACGGTGGACGGCGGGCAGTCGGTCTCCGGGATCATCGAGTGCATGAAAGAAAGCTTCTGAATAAACGGCGGACAGAAAGACGAAAAGGCTGCGCTAAGCAAAGAGAGGCGGAAAAAAGTGAAAGAATATAAGGACATGCGAAGCAACTGGGAATTCGGGGAAGCCGCGGAATGCCGCAGGGGGCTGATGAGCGGCATGGGCTATACGCCGGAGGAGCTGAAGCGGCCCCTGATCGGTGTGGTCAATTCCTGGAACGAATACAATCCCGGGCATGTACATCTGGATAAGCTGGCCGAGCGCGTCAAGGCGGGCATCCGCGAAGCCGGCGGCCTGCCGGTCGAAGTGATGACGACCGCCGTCTGCGACGGCATGGTCATGAAGGATCCGCGCTATATCGAGGTCCCGAGCCGCAACCTGATCGCCGACCAGGTCGAACTGACCGTGGAAAGCAACCAGTTCGACGGCATGGTCATGCTTTCCACCTGCGATTCGATCGTCCCCGGGCATCTGATGGGGGCAGCCCGCGTGAATATCCCCACGGTGATCGTGACCGGCGGTTATATGCCGCCCGGGATCTGCCGCGGGCAGGAAGTACTGCACATCCACGCGCAGGACAAGGTCGGCGCGGCCCAGGCCGGGACCATCGACCCGGCGCTTTATAACGACCTGATCGAAAATTCCTGGGGCATCTGCGGAGCCTGCACTTCGATGACAACGGCCAATTCCATGTGCATGGTCGCGGAGACGCTGGGGCTTTCGCTGCCCGGCAACGCGACGGCGGACGCTACCGGCTCGAAACTCTACAAGATCGCTTATGCGGCCGGCCGTACGGTGATGGAACTGGTGCGGAAAGACATCCGGGCGCGGGATATCATTACGGAGAAGGCAGTCCGGAACGCGATCCGCATGGACATGGCGGTGGCGGGCTCTTCCAACCTGTTCCTGCACATCCCGGCGATCGCCTGCGAAGCCGGGCTCGTCAAACCGTGGTGGGCGGAATTTGACAGGGCTTCGCACGAGATCCCGCTGCTTTCCAGCCTGGCGCCGGGCGGCCCGTATTCGCTGAAGGATCTGGAGCTTGCCGGCGGGATGCCTGCGCTCTTAAACCGGCTGATGCCGAAACTGGAGGGCGATGCCCTGACCGTGACCGGAAAGACCCTTGCGGAGAACTGCAAGGACGCCCCGGTCTACAACGACGACGTGATCCGCACACTGGACACGCCGGTCTCCGAAGATCCGGGCCTTGGCGTGCTGTACGGCAGCCTGGCCCCGGAGGGCTCGATCCTGAAGATCGCGGCAGTTCCGGAGGAACTGAAGACGGTCTTCCGCGGAAAGGCGCGGGTCTTCGACAGTCTCGACGACGCGCTTGCCTGTGTGCGTGCGGGCGGGATCAAGCCCGGCGACGCCTGTGTGCTGCGTTTTCTGGGACTGAAAGGACGCTTCGGAACGACGGCCTTCCCCTTCCAGGAGGAACTGAAGGGCGATCCCGCTTTGTACCGTTCCTGCGCCGTCATCACGGACGGACGTTTTTCCGGCGGGACTTCCGGCCTCTCGGTGGGCTACATCTCGCCGGAGGCCGCGCTCGGCGGCCCGCTTGCGCTGGTAAAAGAGGGCGATGAGATCAAGATCGATATCCCGAACCGCCGCATGGACCTCCTGGTCTCCGAAGAGGAGCTGGCAAAAAGAAAAGCAGAATTCCACTGGGAATTTTCCGATCAGGACGTTCCCCCGTTCCTCCGCCTGTTCGTACGGAACGTGGGCTCCATGGCGAAGGGCGGCATCTGGGAATGAAGACAGGCGTATTGATCCTCGGCGGCGGCGTCAGCGCCTGGGCGGCAGCGGCGGAAGCGGTAAAAGCCGGGGTACAGGTGGATCTTTTCTGCGACGGGGCGGGTGCTTCGCCGCTGATCCACGGTTTCTGCCTG
>CADBQM010000244.1 GCA_902796795.1 uncultured Eubacteriales bacterium | reverse complement strand
CGTCTCCGGCTTCGTCATCGCGCCGGTGCCGGCGTTGTCCACGAGCGTCTTCAGGCCGCCGCTCTTCAGCTGGTAGATCTGATTGGTCTTGTTGCTGATGAAGCTGGTCTTCCACTTCTTTGCGCCGCCGGTGAATACGATCACGTTGATCTTGTCGGAGATCGAAGCGGACGCCATCTCCTTCAGGTCGGAAGACGCCATGCCGCTCTGCGACTCCAGGTCCGCGCCGCACATGTAGACCATGATCGTCACGGTATCTTTGCCGTTTCCGAGGATATTCGTACGCTTTTTACGCGCGCCGGAAACGACGGAAGTATTCAGCTTCCGGACGTTGGAGGAAGTCGTATCCCAGCTCGCGGAATTGTTTCCGAGCAGGTTTTCAAGCTGCGCGGAGGAGATGCCCGCGTTCTCGACCGGCGGTTTGACCGGCGTCGTGGTCGGTTTCACCGTGGGCGCCGTGGTCGGCTTTGTCGTGGGGCTTACGGTCGTCGTCTGGACCGGTACGTAGCCCTGGTCATTGTTCCCGCCGCCGCCGAACAGGCCGCCGAGGCCCGCCCCGCCGCCGCCGAGCAGGATCACTGCCGCGATGATGACGATGAGCAGCATGCCCTTGCCGCCGCCCGCGCGCGTCGTCTGGCCCGAAGAACCGCCTGCCGGCCGGTAGCCGGACGGACGATGCTGGCCGGACGTACCCTGCTGCTGGCTGCCCTGCTGGGAACTCCCCTGCTGGCTGCCGGAAGAACCTTTCGGCGGCCTGCCGCCTTCGCCGACAGGACCGGTATTCAGCCCTTCACCGCGTTTGTAGATATCATTTCCCTGGCCGGTCACATGCTGCTGTCTGCCGGTCGGTCTGCTGCCGTTTTCGCTCATTTTCTTACTCCTTCTGGAATAAAAACAGGAACCGGAACGAATGTTCCTGCACATAATTTACTAATTGTACATTATATCCGATTCCACCCTGCGGTGCAAGTATTTCGGCCGGCCGATTTCAGTCACATACTGAAATGGCCGCTCCGCATAAAAAAGGACCCGGAACACTTTTTAAGTCCCGGATCCTTATCCTTTTTCGTTTTTGATATCTGCTTAGATCACAGATGCGCCTTTGCGCATTCCGCAAGTGCGGTGAAGCCTTCCGGATCGTTCACGGCAAGCTCCGCAAGGACCTTGCGGTTCAGCTCGACGTCCGCCTGCTTCAGGCCGAACATGAAACGGCTGTAGGTCAGGCCGTTCATACGGGCTGCAGCATTGATACGCGCGATCCAGAGCTGACGGAACTGGCGCTTGCGCTCTTTCCTGCCTGCGTAGGAGCTCGTCAGCGCACGCATGACGGACTGCTTCGCGACTCTGTACTGCTTGGAACGGGCACCGCGGTAACCCTTGGCAAGCTTTAAGACTCTGTTATGTTTCTTCTTGGCGTTTAAACCGCCTTTGATTCTAGCCATTTAATATACCCTCCAGAAAAATCAAATAATGAATATGCCGAGTGCTTCCGGAGTATTGATTTCTCCCTGAGTGCTCTCGGAACTTATCATGTAAAATACGGATCTCTTCGTGCTGCGCACGCTCGAGATCCTGAAACACTCGGATTCCGTCCTCCGGACTCCATCCTCGTGTTTCTTGTCATCTCAAATCCATGCCCCGGCGAACGAGTTCGCCGGCCATGTCTTCGATCTGACTTATTTTACATGTACGGCAGTACCTTCTTCATGTTCATGTTGGAAGCATCCAGCGTCGTCGTCTTCCGGAGGTTCCTCTTTCTCTTGGTCGACTTCTTGGTCAGGATATGGCTCTTATAAGCCTTCATCCGCATCAGCTTACCTGTTCCGGTCTTCCTGAAGCGCTTTGCTGCAGCGCGTTTTGTTTTTACCTTGGGCATTTCTACATTCCTCCTCTGATTTATTTCCCCGGCTTCGGTGCCAGGACAATGCTCATGCTTCTGCCTTCCATCTTGGCCGGCTTGTCGACGTTGCTGATATCCGCAAGGGTCCCTGCGAATTCGTCGAGCACGCCTTTCGTTGCGTTAACGTGCGCCATTTCGCGCCCGCGGAAGCGCAGGGTCACCTTGACGCGGTTTCCCTTATCCAGAAACTTACGGGCATTATTTGACTTGGTGTTCAGATCGTTCGTGTCGATGTTCGGCGAAAGACGGATCTCCTTGACCTCCACGATCTTCTGCTTCTTTTTCGCGTCCCGCTCCTTCTTGACCTGCTCATAACGATAGCGGCCATAGTCCATGATGCGGCACACAGGCGGCTTTGCGGTAGGCGCGATCAGGATCAGATCGAGCTCATGCTCTTCCGCGATCTTCAGTGCTTCTCTTGACGACATGATGCCGAGCTGGGCACCGTCTTCACCGATGACACGAACTTCCGGCTCCCGGATCCGTTCGTTGATAAGTAACTCGCTGATGGTATTACCTCCTGTGACTGTACCAAAAAAAGCGGGCAGCTTCGGCCGCCCGCAATTTAAGATCCACAGCATGATCCTGCTGTTATTCCTTAAAATGACCCGAGTCACAGCCCTGAGGCGTGCTGAGGTGAGAGGCGTCCTCTACTTGCATTCGATTTTACAACAGAAGAGACTATAGCACGGAAGAAGAGCGCTGTCAAGCGTTTTCTTTCACTTCCGGCAGCCGCATATCGGCGATCTCCTCTTTCAACGCCGCGAGGAATTCGGGCAGGGTCTTCTGGCCTTCGTCCCCGGCACTCCGGCTGCGGACGGACACCAGGCCGGCCTCTTCTTCCTTCTGGCCGACGACCAGCATGTAGGGGATCTTCTTCATCTGCGCTTCGCGGATCTTGTAGCCGATCTTCTCGGAACGGAGGTCGCACTCCACGCGGATCCCGGCGGCGTCGAGTTCGTCCGTAATCTTCTTCGCATAGGCTTCGAACTTGTCGGAGATCGGCAGTACCTTCACCTGCACCGGCGCGAGCCAGGTCGGGAACGCGCCTGCGAAGTGCTCGGTCAGGATGCCGATAAAGCGTTCGATCGAGCCGAAGACCACGCGGTGGATCATGATCGGACGGTGCTTCTTGCCGTCCTCACCCATGTACTCGAGCTCAAAGCGCTGCGGCAGCTGGAAATCGAGCTGGATCGTCGCGCACTGCCACTCGCGGCCCAGGCAGTCCACGAGATGGAAGTCGATCTTCGGGCCGTAGAAGGCGCCGTCGCCTTCGTTGATCGTGAAGGGCAGGCCGAGCGCGTTCAGCGCGTCCCGGAGGCCGTCCTCTGCCGCCGCCCACTCTTCGTCGGTGCCCATGGAATCCTCGGGCCGGGTGGAGAGCTCCACGCCGTAGGTAAAGCCGAAGAGCTTGTACATGCCGTCGATGATCTCGACGATCCGGCGGACCTCATCCTTGATCTGTTCCTGCGTAATGTAGGTATGCGCGTCGTCCTGGGTGAAACAGCGCACGCGCATCAGGCCGTGCAGCTGGCCGGACTTTTCGTTCCGGTGCACGATGCCGGGCTCCGCGAGGCGAAGCGGCAGGTCG
>CADBQM010000243.1 GCA_902796795.1 uncultured Eubacteriales bacterium | reverse complement strand
GCACTGAACCTGCCGCACGACTGGGCGGTAGACTATGAACCGGAAGAAAACGAGCCTTCGGGCGGCGGCGGCGGATTCGGCAAGACCGGGATCGGCTGGTACCGGAAACATTTCAATATCGAAGGCCTGCGGGAAAATGAAAAGGTGTTCTTCTATTTTGAAGGCGTCTACATGGATTCAACGGTCTACGTCAACGGGAAAGAGGCCGGCGGCCACGGCTACGGCTATTCTTCCTTCTACGTAGACGCGACGCCGTACGCACAAGAAGGCGAGAATGTCGTCGCCGTACGGGTGAACAACTCCCATGCGCCGAACTCCCGCTGGTATTCGGGCAGCGGCATCTACCGCGACGTTTATCTTGTCCGGACGGAGAGCGTGCATTTCGATTTCTTTGGCGTGCGCTGCGCGACGAACGGCATCTATCCGGAAGAGGACCAGGCGACGCTCGAGATCAAGACCGCGGTCACGAACGACGGAGAGGAAGATCTTCGTGTGGACGTTTATCACCGTGTGTATGATGCGGAAGGAAAGGAAGTCTCCCTTTCCGGCATCGCGCTCCGGCTGGCCCCGGGCGAGACGAGCGACTGCACCGCGCGTCCGACGATCGAGTCCCCGCATCTGTGGACCGACGATGATCCCTATCTCTACACCCTGAAGACGACCCTGAAGGTCGGTGATGAAGTCGTGGATGAAAACTGCACGAGGATCGGCGTCCGTACGGCAACTTTTGATAAAGACAAAGGCTTCCTGTTAAACGGCAAGTCCGTGAAGATCAAAGGCATGTGTGTGCACCATGACTGCGGGCTCACCGGTGCGGTCGGCTACCGCGACAGCTGGGAGCGCAGGCTCCGACTCTTGAAGGACATGGGCTGCAACGGCATCCGCTGTGCGCACAATCCGCCGGTACCGGCACTCCTGGACCTCTGCGACGAACTCGGCTTCCTCGTCATGGACGAAGCTTTCGACGAGTGGCGTCTTGTCAAGAATAAGATCCATAACTATTACTCCGAGCAGCTGGCCTACGGTTCCAGCCTCTTCTTCACGAACCACGCGGAAGAGGATATGGTGGCGATGCTGCGGCGTGACTATAACCATCCGTCGGTCATCATCTGGTCGATCGGCAACGAGATCCCGGAGCAGTCCTCGCTGGAAGGCGTGAAGATCCTGAACTTCCTGCAGGATATCTGCCACCGCGAAGACCAGAGCCGTATGGTCACTTCGGCCTGCGACAATATCGTCGCGATCGCGCCGATCCGGACGAACCGTGAATTTGAGAACGCGCTCGACGTCGTCGGCTACAACTATGTAGGCCGCTGGAGGGAGCGCGCGGAGACCTATTACGACGAAGACCGGCATGAATTCCCGAACAGGAGGATGGTCGGCACCGAAAACGGCTCCGCCGGCGGCACCCGCGGCGATTACAGCAATCAGGGACGTTTTGGCAATTATGTCAACGCCTCCATGCGTCATGAGCCGCTGTGGCGTTATACGGTAAGCCGCGATTTCGTGGCGGGCGATTATCTGTGGACCGGTATCGCCTATCTTGGAGAGACCCGCTGGCCGAGCCGCGGCTCCATGGGCGCGCCGATCGACAGCGCGGGCTTCAAGAAGGATGCCTACTACTACTTCCGTTCGATCTGGAACAACAAGGATACGACGCTCCATATCGCGCCGCACTGGAACTGGACCGGCGAAGAGGGGGTCTATAAACAGGTCGTCTGCTACACGGACTGCGATTATGTGAAGCTGTATATCAACGGGAAATTCGTCGCGGAACGCGGTTACCAGCTGCCGCGCTTCGGTGTCCGGAAAGCCTGGAACGAAGGCTTCGGACGCTCGGCGCATGTAACGACGAACGACCTGCATCTCGTATTCGACGTCGCTTATGAGCCCGGCGTACTGCGTGCGGAAGGCTACAAGAACGAGGAACTCGTCGCGGTAGAAGAGGTCGTCACGACCGGCCCGGCGGAAAACCTTGTCGCGGCGGCAGATAAGACCACGGTCAAGGTCGACGGCCTGGTACAGATCGAGATCTCCATGACGGATGCGGAAGGCCGCCACATCCCGGATACGAATGCGATGGTCTCCTGCAAGGTGGAGGGCCCGGCGCATCTTGTCGGTATGGACGCCGGCAATATGTATGACCTGAGCCTTTATACGGAGCCGCAGCGGAAGATGTTCAACGGATATTTACTGGCGGCCGTCCAGGCAGACGCGCCCGGCGATATCCGGATCACGTTTGAGACCGAAGACGGGAAGCGCTGCGAAGTCACAGCTGCTGCGGAATAAGCGGGAAGCTGCAGCCCGCTTCTCACTGAAGCTAATGGAGGTATTATGCGAAGAACGGAGAATTTCAACAAGAACTGGCTCTTCATTCTGGATGATAATAAGGCATACGCGGCATGCGGGGCTTCGGAAGACGGTTTCCGTGCGCTGAACCTGCCGCACGACTGGGCCGTCGACTACGAGCCCGATGAGAACGAGCCTTCGGGCGGCGGCGGCGGATACGGCAAGACCGGGATCGGCTGGTACCGGAAACACTTCAATATCGAAGGCCTGCGGGAAGACGAGAAGGTATTCTTCTACTTCGAAGGCGTTTACATGGATTCTGCCGTGTACGTGAACGGCAACAAAGCCGGCGGCCACGGCTACGGCTATTCTTCCTTCTATGTGGATGCGACGCCATACGTGCAAGAAGGCGAGAACGTCGTTGCGGTGCGGGTCAACAACTCCCATGCGCCGAATTCCCGCTGGTATTCGGGCAGCGGCATCTACCGCGACGTCTATTTCATCCGGACAGAGAGCGTGCATTTCGATTTCTTCGGCGTGCGCTGCGCGACGAACGGCATCTATCCGGAAGAGGACCAGGCGACGCTCGAGATCAAGACGGCCATTACGAACGACGGCTCAGCTGCGGTCCGTGTCGACGTCTATCACCGTGTTTACGATGCGGAAGGAAAGGAAGTTTCCCTTTCCGGCATCGCGCTCCGGCTCGCCCCGGGCGAGACGAGCGACTGCACCGCGCGTCCGACGATCGAGTCCCCGCATCTGTGGACCGATACCGACCCCTATCTTTATACGCTGAAGACGACCCTGAAGGTCGGCGACGAAGTCGTAGACGAAAACTGCACGAGGATCGGCGTGCGTACCGCGACCTTTGACAAGGACAAGGGCTTCCTGTTAAACGGCAAGTCCGTGAAGATCAAGGGCATGTGCGTACACCATGACTGCGGGCTCACCGGTGCGGTCGGCTACCGCGACAGTTGGGAGCGCAGGCTCCGCACCCTGAAGGATATGGGCTGCAACGGCATCCGCTGCGCGCACAATCCGCCGGTACCGGCGCTTCTCGATCTCTGCGACGAGCTCGGCTTCCTCGTGATGGACGAGGCGTTCGACGAGTGGCGCCTGGTCAAGAATAAGATCTATAACTATTATTCCGAGCAGCTGGCCTACGGCTCCAGCCTCTTCTTCACGAATCACGCAGAGGAGGATATGGTGACGATGCTGCGCCGGGATTACAACCATCCGTCGGTCATCATCTGGTCGATCGGCAACGAGATCCCCGAGCAGTCTTCGCTGGAAGGCGTCAAGATCCTGAACTTCCTGCAGGACATTTGCCACCGCGAAGACCAGAGCCGCATGGTCACTTCGGCCTGCGACAATATCGTCGCGGTCGCGCCGATCCGGACGAACCGCGAATTCGAGAACGCGCTCGACGTCGTCGGCTACAACTACGTGGGACGCTGGAGGGAACGTGCGGAGACCTTCTATGACGAGGACCGTCATGAATTCCCGAACCGCCGCTTCATCGGCACCGAAAATCCGTCCTGCGGCGGCACGCGCGGCGATTACTCGGAGGAAGGCAGCTTCTTCGGCCGCTATGCGACGATGACGATGTGGACCGAGCCACTGTGGCGTTATACCGTCAGCCGTGATTTCGTTTCCGGCGACTATCTGTGGACCGGCATCGACTACCTCGGCGAGACCCGCTGGCCGAGCCGCGGCGCCATGGGCGCACCGATCGACAGCGCGGGCTTTAAGAAAGACACGTTCTATTACTTCCGCTCCATCTGGAACCGGGACGAGATCACGCTCCATCTGCTTCCGTCCTGGAATTTTGAAGGTTCCGAAGGAGAGTACAAGGAAGTCGTCTGCTACACGAGCTGCGACTACGTCCGGCTCTATATCAACGGCAAATTCGTCGGTGAGCGCGGTTATGTCCTGCCGCGGATGGGCTCCCGCAAGTCCTGGGCGGAAGGCTTCGGCAAGAAGAACCACTCTACGACGAACGACCTGCACCTGGCCTGGGACGTCGTCTATGAGCCCGGCGTGCTGCGCGCGGAAGGCTACAAGGACGAGCAGCTTGTCGCGGTAGAAGAGATCGCGACGACCGGCAAGACCGCCGCGATCACGGCGGAGGCGTTCAAGGATAAGATCAAGGTCGACGGCCTCTTACAGATCGAGATCAGTGCGAAGGACGCGGAAGGTCGCTTTGTGGCGGACGCCGACCCGGTCGTTTCCTGCCGTGTCGAAGGTCCGGCGCATCTGGTCGGTATGGATGCCGGCAATATGTTTGACCTGAGCCTTTATACCGAGCCGAAGCGGAAGATGTTCAACGGCCTCCTGTTGGCGGCCGTACAGGCGGACGCGCCCGGTGAGATCAAAGTGTTCTTTGAGACCGAGAGCGGCTTTAAGGCCGAGGTCACGGCAATCGCCGAATAATTCGGAAAACGGGTCCTGAACCGGAACAGGGAGGACCCGAAAGGGCGGGAGCACATGATGCTCCCGCTTCTTTTTGAGCATCTTTATGCACCGCCGACCGTGATCCGGAACGGTTTTTTACCGGACACACGGATTCCTTTGGACGAAAACGACGAAAATGTGTTAAAATGAATAAGTAGTTTTCCGGAGGGCTTCCGGAAACGGTTCCGGGATCCGGCAGTCGGGAAAGGAGACGGAGGATGCGGAAGAGCAGTACCGATATGACAAAAGGCAATGTGGCGCGCCAGCTCTTATTGTTTGCGCTGCCGATCCTGCTCGGCCAGATCTTCCAGAACCTGTATAACAGCGTGGACGCGATCGTCGTGGGACGCGGCGTCGGAAAGACCGCGCTGGCGGCGGTCTCTGCGAGCGCGGATATCACGCACCTGATCGTCGGCTTCTTTACCGGCCTTTCGACCGGCGCAGGCATCCTCTTTGCGCGTTCATTCGGGGCGAAGGACTACAAAAAGCTGCACGACGCGATCCACACTTCCGTGACCTTTTCCGTGATCCTCGGCGTCGTGATGGCGGCCGTCGGCCTGGTCCTGACGCCGCTGCTGTTAAAGCTCGTTGCCTGCCCGGACGACGTATTCCGGGAGGCCGACGCCTACCTGCGCATCTATTTCGTCGGGATCCTGTTTACCGCGATCTACAATATCGGCGCGGGCGTGCTGCGCTCGGTCGGTGATTCCCGGAATCCCTTTATCTACCTGGTGATCGCGAGCGTCGTCAACGTGATCGCGGACCTCGTTCTCGTGGTACTCCTGAAGATGGGCGTACGCGGCGCGGCGATCGCGACCGTGGTCTCGCAGCTCCTTTCCGTCGTCCTGGTCTTCCGCCGCCTGATCCGGGCGGAGGACGTCTACAAGCTGAAGATCCGGGATCTTAAGATCGACCGGAAGCTGCTCCTTGAGATCCTGGACCTCGGGATCCCGGCGGCGATCCAGGCGAGCCTCATCGCCATCTCCAACATGTTCGTTTCCCGCTATATCAACAGCTTCGGTTCGGACGCGATGGCAGGCATCGGCGCCGCAAAGAAGATCGACCGCTTCGTGGGCATGGTCGCGATGTCGGTCGGGCAGGCGCTTGCGACCTTTATCGGCCAGAACTTCGGCGCGAACCGTCTGGACCGTGCCTTCCGCTCGATCCGTGTCTCGATCCTCTTCAACCTGGTCTATATCCTCGCGCTCGGCAGCGTGATCTTCAGCTTTGCTGGCTTCTTCGTCCGGATCTTTACGACGGACGAAAACGCGATCCGCTACGGCGTCGATATGATCCACATCATGATGCCGTTCTATTTCATGCAGTCGCTGAACCAGATCTTCGCGAATGCGGTACGCGGCTTCGGGAAATCACGTGTCGTCATGCTGTGTTCGATCTTCGGCATGATCGGCTGCCGGCAGATCTTCCTTGCGATCACGATGAGCATCAAACGCAGCGTGACCTTCGTCTACCTCGGTTTCCCCTTCGGCTGGATGATGGCGGCACTGCTCGTCATGATCTATTTCTACTTCGCGATCTACCGGAAATATCATGCGGAAGCCCGGGAAGCGGCGGCACTTCATAAGGACGATCCGGATCGCTGAAGACAAGGCATGAACGAACGGAACTTTATACAGCCGGCGCTTGTTTTTGGGCGCCGGCTGTGTTAAAATCAATGCGCCTGAAAGGGCAAATAAATCGAAAGGAAAAACTGTGATGAGCG
>CADBQM010000242.1 GCA_902796795.1 uncultured Eubacteriales bacterium | reverse complement strand
GGAAAGCACCGGATTATTCACGGACTTTTTCCAGGGGCCCATGGGGTGCTCCGCTGTCGCCAGGCAGATCGCGTAATCATTCGACGCGAAATAGTTGGCAGAATAGTTCATCACATAGCCGTCCCCGTAAGGGATCACGTTCGGACCTTCGTTCCACAGATGCGGCTCGTCCATGGAAAGAGACTTCCGCTCAAATTCATATTCCGGGTTCGTGATCAGCTTATGCTCCCCTACCGCTTCTGTAAGATCATCCGAAAGGCGCACGCAGTACAGCTGGCTCGTACGGATGCCGTCCACGATGTTTTCACAGCAGTCACGGGAATAATAAAAGTAGTTTCCTTCGTCCGTGATCAGTACCGAGCCGTCGATCGTGGCATAACCAAGGTCAAACATCGGCCTGCCGTGCACGTCATGGAAGGGTCCCTCCGGGCTGTCCGCGACGGCAACGCCGAGGCGCAGCGACTTTGCTTCCCGGCTCATCGCCGTATAGTGCATCACAAAACGCCCCTGATGGTATACCACCTCCGGCGCCCAAAAATGGGACTCGCCCCAGGCGCTGATCGCGTCAAAACAGAGGACCGGGTCGCTCCAGTGGACAAGGTCCTCACTCGACCGTGTATAAAAGCCCGGACCTTTTCCGCCGGTGCCGGTCGCATAGCAGTAATATTTTCCCTCATAAAGAAGGATCTGCGGATCCCCGATCCGCACGATATCCGTAACGATCATGTTTTTCCTCCTGTCTCAGATCTTCCGCTGCCAGTAATCACCGACCGGCTCGGCGGCGTTTTCTTTTTCCCACGGGGCTTCATGGCGCTCAAAATAGCCGATCACCAGCCCTTCCGTATCCCGCACAGGGACAAAGAACTCCCGTTCACCGGTGCTTCGGTTATAGACCTCGAACATTTCATCTTCACCTGCATCGGCGCGGCGCAGGAATTCCTCGATTTTTCCTTTCGTT
Source organism: uncultured Eubacteriales bacterium (assembly GCA_902796795.1). Classification (GTDB taxonomy): domain Bacteria; phylum Bacillota; class Clostridia; order Lachnospirales; family Lachnospiraceae; genus UBA1267. Next base: position 2,590 of record CADBQM010000242.1, on the reverse strand, counting down.
CCCTCATTGTGGCAGTTAAAAAGGCTGTTGCCGATCACGACCTGCCTGCCGTAGCGTCTTTTCGCCGCCTTGTTCAGATAACGCACCGTATGCGTGCGGTCTACAAATACGACCTCGTAGACGTAGGCGTCCAGGATCGCTGCCAATACTTTCTGATCGATCTCCATTCCATCCTCCTCTGAACCGGTCTGCAGCCGGACCCCTTTCTGTTTACAAAGGCCGCCGTCCATCGGACAGCGGCCTTAAAAAAAACTCCCTGTTTTATTTATCTGCCAGGTATTCGTTCAGCTCTTCTACAAGCGCATCCGCGTCGATCCCGTGCACCATGCACGCAAGCTCGATCGATTCGCCCTGGGAAGCCGGGCAGCCCAGGCAATGCATGCCTGCGTTTAAAAGCAGCGGCGCAACGGAAGGATCCATCCGTAAAAGATCACCGATCACGACATCCTTGGTAATTTCCATTTGTTTCTTCCTCCTCATAAAAATAGCGGTAAAGCGGTCCTGCAATGCAGGCGCGATTAACATACCAGTTTAGTCGGTAAATACTATAGCCTAAAATAGTCGGAAATGCAAGCGGAAAATCTGCGGCATTTTACGCAGCGTCCCGGCAGCTTGTTACATGGGTCCCTTGTCCTTCAAAAAGCTGTGATACAGCTTCTTCCGGCACTGCATCGGCTTGATCATCCCGTCGGAGACACCGTCGAAAAGACGGAAGTTTTTGTTCGTCTTCGAGACCGGCGCCCAGGCGGGAAGGCCTTCGCCGTTCGGGTCCGCCTTCTTTACAAAGTTCGCGGTATAGGCGATCATCTGGTCCTTCAGCTTCTTATCGGTCTCTTCGAACGGCCGCCAGCTCTTGTCCATATTGCCGCACATGTACCAGAGATCCGCGGCATGGAAAGCTTTAAAGCTGTTCCCCGGCAGCGCCCGGTCGAACATATAGCCGTAGACCGGCGCCCCGCCGCGCTTCACGTGCAGCTTTGCCCAGCCGCTCGCCATCTCGTAGATCAGATAGGGCATGAAATCCTGGGAGGTGATGCCGACGATCATCGGGATGTCCAGGTATGAGCCCTCCTTTGCGACCTCCTGCGGCAGCTTCGGGATGATCGTCCCGTCGATGCCGGGCTGCAGCACGGAAAAGCTCCCGTTCGCGCGGGATTCTTCGTACCAGGCGTTCCAGATCACGTCCGGCGGCAGGGTCTTGAATTTCTCCTCCGTCTTCGCGCCGGCGCGCTCCCGCACTTTGGCCCAGAACGGGGCGAACTCTTCCTTTGTCGAAGGTTTTGCGAGCTTCGGGACCATGCCCGCGCCGGACATCAGGACCGCGCCTTTGACGATCCCCTGAAGCGTCTTCGTATAAATGAGATCCATGATCGACATCGCGCCCGCCGACTGTCCCATCACGGTGATGCGCTCCGGGTCCCCGCCGAAATCCGCGATATGTTCGTAGACCCAGCGAAGTCCGAAGACCATGTCGTGCAGGCCGTAGTTGCCGGTCTCATAGAGTGAGAACACGTTCAGCCGGTGGCCGAGCGAGACGTAGACGATCCCGTGCTTCGCGTATTCCGTCGTGATGCCGTAGGGCATTTCACCGACGTTGCCGGTCTCAAAGCCGCCGCCGTGGATAAAGACCAGCACCGGCTGCTTTTCTGCCTTTTCATCCGCGATGACGTTCAGCGTCATCGGCGATTCGGCATATTTGAATTCCCAGCCCTCGCGGAATTCCTTGTAATAGAAGGAGGTCTCCTGCCGGAAAGACGCGTATTGATAGCAGTCGGTCTCCTTTTCCGTCGCGTCGAACTCCTCCCACTTCGGACAGGGCTTCGGCAGTTCAAAGCGCTCTGTCACCGCAAAGGGGATGCCGCGGAAGATACGGATGCCGTTTTCCACGCTCCCGGTCACCCTTCCGAGACCGGTCTCGATCGTTACTTTGTTCATTGGTCCTCTTTTCTGCCGGCGCGTGAGACGCCGGCATATTATATTATTTCCGCCGCGCACTGCCCTGCGGCGTTAAGATTCATACGCGGATGCGGTCGTCCATGCCCGCCCGGCGGAAGAAATCGGTCTTCCGAAGCACTTCCAGCCGGAACGCGCCCATCCAGGCCACGAGCCAGCGGGAGGTCTGGAACGCCTGCCCCCAGCGGGCGTAGCAGAAAGCCTCAGACTGGCCGCCTGCGGGATAGATGAGACCGCTCTCGCCGTAGGTCCCGTCAGAAACGCCCTCCGTCGCGTTGTTCCAGATCGCGATGGCGCGCTCCTTCCAGAGCGGATCGCCGGTATATTCCCCGAGCACCAGCAGGTAGGAACAGTAGCGCAGCGCGTAGGCGTCGATGTGGTTGTGCTCCGTGGAGACCGCGGTCCCGCCGAAGGTATCGAAGCCCATGTCGCCCATCGCCGTCCCTTCGGGGAAGGATACCGTATGATGCCACTGCCAGGTGGAAAGATAGTAGGCCGTATGCTCCGCTGCCTTCAGATATTCCGCTTTGCCGCTGATCTTGTACAGCATCAGCGCGGAGGAAAGGATCGGCATCGCGCTCTCCTTGTCCACACAGAAGGAATCCAGCGCGCCGGCCGTCGTAAAGCCCTTGTCCCG
>CADBQM010000241.1 GCA_902796795.1 uncultured Eubacteriales bacterium | reverse complement strand
GGGCGCGCCGTTATCATCCAGGCCGCGCAGGTAACGCGCGTAGGAAGCGAGCGCCAGCGGGATCAGCGTAAGTTTAGAAAGGTCCAGGCCGTTTTTGATATAGTTCTTGATCGTCTCGCCGAAACGAACCGGGATCTTCTGGGAATTATCCATGACCAGGCGCTGCGGTGTGTCGGGCATGAACCTGTTCGGGAAACGCTTCGTCAGCACTTCATTTAAGAAAGCCTTCGGATCGATGATCCCCGGGTCGGTGACGACCGGCATCGCCTCTTCATAGGCCATGCGCGTCACATAAGTCCTGAGGTCCTCGTCTTCCATTTCCGCGGAGACCAGCGTCTCGCCGAGCACGCAGCCGATCGTCCCGAGCGCGGTATGCAGGGGGTTCAGGCAAGTACAGACCTTCATGCGTTCGACCTTGTCGACCGTCTCGCGGTCCGTGAAGATCGCGCCGCCCTTGTCCAGCGGCAGGCGGCCGTTCACATAGTGATCCTCGATCACGAGGTAGCCCACTTCTTCCGCGTTCGCGTAAGGCGCGGTGAAGGAATGCTTTTCGGTCTCAAAAGCCGCCGTATCCTCGAGGCCGTCTGCGGCAAGCAGCGCCGCTGCCTTCGGGTCCGGACGCGGGACGATGCGGTCGATCATCGACCAGGGGTAACTGACCTTCTCTTCGTCCGTCACATAGGCGTAGAAAGCTTCCGGAACAAGGCCGGCGTCTGCCCAGCTTCTCGCGTAGGCGTACACCGCCGTCTTCACGCGGTCGCCGTTGTGGGAGCAGTTGTCCATGCTCTGCAGGGTCAGCGGATACGCGCCGGCAAGGAAGCGCTCGTAGAGGTAGCCGGTGAGTTTGCCCATCATGAACTGCGCGCCGAAGCCGCGGGCAAGGTCGGCTTCGTTATAATTGTAACCTTTTTCAGTGATAGAGAAGCTGACCATCGAAAGGGAAGGTTTGCGGAAGATCTCTTTAATACGTTCCGTGTCCTCCGGGAAAGAAGGATCGGCCTTCAGGGATTCCGTGATCGAGCCGATCACGTTCTTTTCGATGCTGCCGTCCGAATGCAGCACGACTGCCAGCGCCAGGTCGTCAAAGGCACGGTAGGTACGGTCGATCAGCTCATAATCGTAGCCCTCGGCAACGATCACGCCGCGGTCGTATTCGCCGGCTTCCAGTACGTCGTTTAAGAGCGAGGCCTGGAACGCGCGGAAGATGTTGCCCGCGCCGAAATGGATCCACGCCGGTTCTTCGTGCGTCCGCTGCTTCAGCGCCTCCCGGTCGTACGTGGGAAGGCGGTAGCCTTTTTCTTCGAATTCTTTTCTGCACTCCGGGCGGAGCGCGTCTTTCAGCTTCATTTACGGTCTCCTTTTTGTTTTTATCGCTCTGTTCGCAGCATCTGCCGCCTTATGGTCTGTCGTAGCGGTCCAGGGTATCCCAGATGCCCAGGAGATACATGATCCCCAGCGCGCGGTCGTAAAGCCCATAGCCCGGCCGGCACTTTTCGCCCCAGATGTGGCGGCCGTGGTCCGGGCGGATGTAGCCTTCGTAGCCGCAGTCGTGGTAAGCCTTCATGATCTCCAGGATGCCGGTGTCGCCGTCGCAGTCGCGGTGCGAAGCCTCCTGGAAGTCGCCGTTCTCGAAATGACGGACGTTCCGGACGTGGGCGAACGCGATACGGTCACAGTATTTCCGGACGATCGCCGCCACGTTGTTCGCGGGATTCGCGTTCAGCGAACCGGAGCACAGCGTCAGGCAGTTGTGCGGGTCGTCGACCATCTTAAGGAAGCGGCCGATCGATTCTTCGTCGACCAGAAGCCGCGGCAGGCCGAAGATATCCCACGGCGGATCGTCCTGGTGGATCGCCATTTTGATCCCGGTCTCATTGCACACGGGCATCAGGCGCTCCAGGAAATACTTCAGGTTCTCCCAGAGTTTTTCCTTGGTCACCGGCCTGTAGGCTTCGAAGAGTTCGTCGAGTTTTGCCATGCGCTCCGGCTCCCAGCCCGGGAAGGTCATCCCATGCAGGTTGTTCAAGATGTACTCTGCCATTTCCTTCGGATCGTTGTGGATGCGGCTCTTTTCGTAGAACAGCGCCGTCGATCCGTCGCCGACCGGATGGAAAAGATCGGTCCTCGTCCAGTCAAAGATCGGCATGAAATTGTAGCAGATCACCTTTACGCCGAATTCCGCCAGGTTGCGGATCGTTTCGATGTAATTGTCGATATAGGCGTCGCGGGTCGGCAGGCCGATCTTGATGTCGTCATGCACATTGACCGATTCGACTACGTCCATGTTGAAGCCGTAAGGCGCAAGCTGTTTCTGCACCTCCGCGATCTCCTCTTTTTCCCAGACTTCGCCGGGCATCTTGTGATGCAGCGCCCAGACGATCGTCGTCACGCCCGGGATCTGTTTGATGTCGGACAGCGTGATGCTGTCGTTTCCTTCGCCGTACCAGCGAAATCCCATCTGCATCGGCATAGATTTACCTCCGTTTTATAAGAATCCCAGCTGCTTCAGCCCGAAGATCCAGAGGAAGATCGTCAGGATCGAAAAGGCCGAAGTCAGCACTACGAGCTGCCCCGCGAGTTCGCCGTCGCCGCCCATCTGCTCCGCCATCGTAAAGGAAGAGACGGCCGCAGGCGCGCCGAACATGATCAATATCGGGGCCAGATATTCATTGCGGAATCCGAGCAGGATCCCCGCTGTGACAAAAATGAGCGGCGAGATCATGAGCTTTCCGCCGACGCCGATCAGGATCTGCTTCGCGTACTGCCGCATGTGGCTGAAGACGAAGGAGCCGCCCAGCACCACGAGCGACAGCGGCGTCGCGACGCCGCCCAGATCCTTGACCGCCTTGTGCACCGCCGTCGGAAGCTTCAGTCCCGTCAGGTTGATCAGGATGCCGAGGAGCGAGGCGATGATCAGCGGATTGGTCACGATCCCCTTCAGGATCTTTTTCACGTCAGGCTTTCCGCCGCGGAAGATCTCCAGCACCACGACCGCAAGCACGTTGTAGATCGGGATGATGAAGCCGACGAGCAGCGAAGTCGGACCGGCCTTCTCCTCCCCGCAGAGCGAGATCGCGAGCGGCAGGCCGAAGAGCGCGAAGTTGCTGCGGAAGATCGCCTGGATGATCACACCGCGCTTCGGATTCTCCTTTTCCAGCAGCGGGATCACCAGCATCAGCAGACCG
>CADBQM010000240.1 GCA_902796795.1 uncultured Eubacteriales bacterium | reverse complement strand
CCTCAGGAACGGGGACGTCATTCTGAATAAGATCGACGAGTGGACCCTGGGCTGGAATGAGGAGCAGATGGCTGTGTTAAACGTAAAGCGGGACGGCCGGACACTGGAAGTCCGTTATCTCGCCCGCGGGGAAGAGACCTGCGCCTTCCATTACGAAAAAGACGAAGGCCTGTGAAACGCACCGCTTATTTCAGGAAGCCGTTGATGATCTGTTCTTCCGCTTCCGCCTCGGTAAGTCCGAGCGTCATCAGTTTGATCAGCTGGTCGCCCGCGATCTTCCCGATCGCGGCTTCATGGAAGAGCTCCGCGTCCACGTTGTTCGCTTCAAGCCCCGGGACCGCCAGGATGCGGCCGCGGTCCATGATGATGGAATCGCATTCCGTATGCCCGTGGCAGGGCGCGTTGCCGGTGATCTTCGCGTCAAAGCGCTGATAGGAATCGTCCCGCGCGACGGAACGGGAGACCACGTCTGCGCTCGCATCTTCGCCGTTTATTACCACGTCGTAGGTACTGACCGCCCGCTGCTCTTCATGCGTCATCAGGCGCTCCCGGACGTTGAGTTTTGCGCCGGCCCTAAGCTCCGCCTTCGTAATGCGGTCCGTGTCGTCCACGCCGCGGATCTGCACCATCTCCATCTCGGCGCTCGCGCCTTCTTCCAGGTAGACTTCCGTCACCGGGTTCAGCACGCGCTTCCCGCTGCCGGTCCCGGAACCGTAGTGCTTTTCCACATAGCGGATCTTCGCGTTTTTCCCGACAAAGAAGCGGTGGATGCCGTCGTGTTCGGAGTCTTTGGGGCCGCAGTTATCGATGCCGCAGCCGGCCACGATCACGACGTCCGAATCTTCCCCGATATAAAAGTCATTGTAGACCAGTTCCTTGAGGCCGCTCTCCGACATCACGACCGGAATGTGCACGCTTTCGCGCTTCGTGCCAGGTTTCACGCGGATGTCGAGGCCGCTGACGTCGGTCTTGGGCGTGATCTCGATATTTTCCGTGGACTGCCTGCCCGCGGAAGTGCCGTTCGCACGGATATTATAAGCGCCGATGGGCACGTCATGCAGGTCGGCCACTTCCCTTAAAAGTCTTTTCTGGATCTCGTCAAGCTGGATCATTTTACCGCCTCCTCTGCCGCGTTGCAGCTCGGCACTGCCGACGCCGTTCCGACAAGTCCCGGAAGGATCTCCTCCTTCGGGCCCTGGCGCTCTACCTTTCCGTCCGCGATCACGATGACCTCGTCCGCGATGTTCAGGATCCGCTCCTGATGCGAGATGATCATGATCGAGCTGTCGCGGATGTTTTTCCGCATGCTCTCGAAGACCTCGATCAGGTTCTGGAAGCTCCAGAGATCGATGCCCGCTTCCGGCTCGTCAAAGACCGAGAGCACCGAACCGCGCGCGAGCACGGTCGCGATCTCGATCCGCTTCAGTTCTCCGCCGGAAAGGCTCGCGTTGATCTCCCGCTCGATATAATCCCGCGCGCAGAGGCCCACGGCCGAAAGATACTCGCAGGCGTCCGTAAGTGAAAGGTTCGTTTCCTTCCCGGCCGCGATGCGTAATAGGTCCACCACGCGGATGCCCTTAAAACGCACCGGCTGCTGGAACGCAAAGGAGATGCCCATGCGCGCACGCTCCGTGATGCTCTTTTCCGTAATGTCCTCGCCGTTGAAAAAGATCTGTCCGGAAGTGGGCTTCCGGATCCCGGCGATCAGCCGCGCGAGCGTGGATTTTCCGCCGCCGTTCGGCCCGGTAACGACCACAAAACGGCGGTCCGGCACCGTAAAGCTGACGTCGCGGATGATCTCTCTACCCTGTCCTTCGTCGTCTACTTCGAAGGACACATGACTAAGTTCAAGCATATGTTTTCTCCTTACAGCCGGAAAAATACAGAGAGGCCGTTTTCGCGGCCTCTCTCAGTCCTTTCTGCTGTGACCTGATGGTACTTAGAAGTTCACTTAAGCATCGATACTGTAGTTCGGCGCTTCTTTGGTAATGTGGATGTCGTGCGGATGGCTCTCTTTCAGGGACGCAGCGGAGATCTTCACGAACTTCGCCGTTTCCTGCAGCGTGGGGATGTCCTTCGCGCCGCAGTAACCCATGCCGGAGCGGATGCCGCCGAGCATCTGGAAGACGGTGTCCTCGACTTCTCCCTTGAAGGGCACGCGGCCTTCGATGCCTTCCGGCACCAGCTTTTTCGCGCCTTCCTGGAAATAGCGGTCGCCGGAGCCGGCTTCCATCGCGGAGATCGAGCCCATGCCGCGGTAGACCTTGTATTTCCTGCCCTGGAAGATCTCGACTTCGCCCGGGGCTTCTTCACAGCCCGCGAAGAGCGAACCCATCATGCAGGTGTTGGCGCCGGCTGCAAGGGCTTTCGTCATATCGCCGGAGTACTTGATGCCGCCGTCCGCGATCACCGGGATACCATAAGGCTTCGCCGCCGCCGCGCAGTCCATGACGGCTGTGATCTGCGGTACACCGATACCGGCGACGACGCGCGTCGTGCAGATCGAACCAGGGCCGATACCGACCTTGACCGCATCCGCGCCGGCCTCAATGAGGTCGACCGTCGCCTCTGCCGTCGCAACGTTGCCCGCGATGACCTGGAGGTCCGGATAGACTTCCTTGATCATGCGGAGCGCCGTAAAGATGTTCTTGGAATGGCCGTGCGCCGAATCGATGACGACGACGTCCACGCCCGCGTTCACGAGTGCCCCGACACGCTCTAAAATGTTCGCAGTAATGCCCACCGCCGCGCCGCAGAGCAGGCGGCCCTTTTCGTCCTTTGCGGAATTCGGGTACTTGATGGCTTTTTCAATATCCTTAATCGTGATGAGACCGCGCAGGATGCCGTCTTCATCGACGATCGGGAGTTTTTCCACGCGGGCCTTGCCGAGGATCTTCTTGGCTTCTTCGAGCGTCACGCCGACCGGCGCGGTCACGAGGCCTTCCGAGGTCATGCACTCGGAGATCTTCTTGGTATAATCTTCTTCAAATTTCAGGTCACGGTTCGTGATGATGCCGACGAGCTTCTTGCCTTCGACGACGACCGGGACGCCCGAGATGCGGTACTTGCCCATCAGTTCGTTGGCGTCCGCCAGCGTGTTGTCCGGTCCCAGGTAGAAGGGGTCGGTGATGACGCCGTACTCGGAACGCTTGACCTTGTCCACTTCCTCCGCCTGGGCTTCGATGGACATGTTCTTATGAATAATGCCGATACCACCCTGTCTGGCCATCGCAATCGCCATGCGATGCTCCGTGACAGTGTCCATACCGGCACTCATCAGAGGAATATTCAGTGTGATCTTCTTTGTCAGCTTCGTCTGAAGCGAGACCATGTTCGGCGTGACCTCGGAATACTGCGGGACCAGCAGAACATCGTCAAAAGTAATACCGTCTCCAATAATTCTGGCCAATTCAGATCTCCTCCTTTTGTCTAGGAATTTGTAAAAGTATAACAAAAAAGCGGTTCCCGGTCAACCATGAGAATGGCCGGGAAACCGCTTTCCTATTGATGTTTTTTATGAAAACCGGATATTTTTCAGCAGGTCGGCGAGCGAAGTCGTCGCGGCGCCGTGATCGCTGTATTCCTGTTCTTCTTCGTCCGCGGTCTCGCGGTTCAGCGCGTTGTCGAGCGCCTTCATGCTGAGCGAGATCTTCCCGTTCTCCACCTTCGTGATCAGGACGCGGACCTTCTGGCCCTCCGAAAGCACGACCTTCGGATGCTTGATGCGCTTGTCCGAGATCTGCGAAACGTGCAGGAGCCCGGTGATGCCGTCGCCGATATCGACGAACGCGCCGTAATCCTTCAGCGTCTCGACCGTACCCTCGACGATGTTGCCGGCGGTGATCCTGCTGATCCGCTCGTTCTTTTCCTTTACGGCCTGCGCCGCCAGGAGTTCCCGCGCGGAAAGGATCAGCTTGTCCGCTTCCTTATCGACCTCGATGACCTGTACGGAGACTTCCTGATTCAGGTAGCCCGAATTGTCTTCCACATAGTGCAGGGAGAGCCGGGAGTTCGGGATGAAGCCGCGGATGCCTTCCACGTAGAGGATCGCGCCGGCCTTTACGAGCTCCGTGATCTTCCCGGTGACGACCGTGCCCTCTTCCTTCATTTTTTCCAGCTTGTCCCAGGAAAGGACGTCGTCCGCCTCTTTCCGGGAAAGCAGGATGTTGCCCGCGCCGTCGTCGCGTTTCGTCACGGTCGCGGTCAGCCTGTCTCCCACATGCACGGATTCCAGGATACTGAAATGCGGGTCCGCGCTCATCTCCTCGACGGGGATGCGGCCGGGCGCGTAGAAATCCAGGTCCAGCACCGCGCCGGTCTCGTCGACGAAGACCACGGTCCCTTCCATGACGTCGCCCGCGTGGATCTGCCGGAAGGACGCTTCCAGCTCGTCCTTATAATCTTCCATCGTCTCCGGCGGGAGTTCCGGTTCTGCCGGCGCTTCCTCCTGCCCTTCCGTGTTTTCTTCCGGGGCTTCGGCAGCGTTTTCCGCCGCTTCTTCCTTTACTTCTTCCGCTTCACCGAGCGCTTCTTCCATTTGTTTCGGCGCCCTGCCGTAGATCTCCTCCGCGATCAGTTCCTCCAGATCGCGTTTTCTTTCTTCTGCCATTCCGCTCCCCTTATTTTCCTTCGTAGCTCACGATCGCGGCCACGTCATAATTCTTCAGCACTTCCCTGCCGTTTAAGCCCTTCAGCTCCAGCAGGAAGACCATCTTCGCGACCTCGCAGCCAAGCTCTTCCACAAGCTCCGCCGCCGCGTGCACGGTACCGCCGGTCGCGATCAGGTCGTCGACGATGACGACCTTCTGTCCCGGCAGCAGGTCCTCTTTGTGGACCTCGATCGTCGCATGGCCGTATTCGAGCGCATAGCTCTTTTCCACCGTCGCACGGGGCAGTTTTCCTTTTTTCCGGATCGGGACGAAAGGCTTGTTCAGCTTGTACGCCATCGGCATGCCGAAAAGGAAGCCGCGGGCTTCCAGCCCGACGATCACGTCAAAATCGACGTCCTTCAGCACGTCACACATCTCGTCAACCGCGAGCCTGAGCCCCTCCGGGTCCTTGAGTACCGAAGTGATATCCCGGAACATGATCCCCGGTTCCGGAAAATCCGGAATGGTCGTGATATAATCCTCGATCCGTTTCATTTTAAGCCTCCGAACACTGATAAGATCTGGTGCTTATACACCAGAAAAAATATAGCATGCACGCGCCTTTTCGTCAAACGGGAAAACTGCTATAATAAGACACGCGGGATGAGAAAACGGTCTTCCATTCCGCGTAAGTGAGGTCTGAAATGAAAAAGCACAGCGTAAAAAGGGTGATCTTCCTCATCCTGACGGGGGTACTGTTCATGAATCTTTTTTCCGCCTGCGGAAAACCGAAATATAAACTGAACCTGGACGGCAGCTTCAAATCAAAAAAGGCCGCTTACGCGGCCGGTGAAAAAGTGACGGTGTATTACGATATCATCGGCACTGACACCGATTACAGCTTCTACAGCGACGACGTGGAGCTCAAACAGTCCTATTCCGAGCGCAAAGGATATATCCTGAGTTTTGTCATGCCCGCCCATGACGTGACGCTTCACGTCCGTGCCACGAACAGCATGATGTATATCCCGCCGGAGCCGGTCCTGACGATCGGCGAAACAGCGGTGCCGGTGACCTGGGAGGACAACGATTCCGTCCGGGCGCTTACCTGGCTTAAGCCGCTCACGGTCAAGATGTCCCGGTACGGCGGCTTTGAGCAGGTCGGCCCCCTCGGGAACACGCTGCCCTCCGCCGACGTACAGACAACAACAAAGTGCGGCGACATCGTCCTCTATTCAAGCAACCAGCTCGTGATCTTCTACGGTTCCAACAGCTGGGCCTACACAAGGCTCGGGCATATCGACCTTTCAGAAGAAGAGATCAAAAAGCTCCT
>CADBQM010000239.1 GCA_902796795.1 uncultured Eubacteriales bacterium | reverse complement strand
TCCCACTTTTTCCGGTACAGGCCGTCTGACGATGCGGCAATGATCTCGTTTTCGTTCATGCGTCACCATCCTTACTGCGTACGGATCCTGTATTTATTATAAGATATAAAAAATTTTAATGTCAATATGAAAGAATTTCATTCCATGAACGGTAATTATTTCATTGTCAAATCCTTCATGCGGGGCTATGATGAAGAAAAAGAAATATGAATGATGAGGGAGGCCGCCTGATGAAACTCACGAAGACCGACCAGCAGATCCTGGATTCCTACGCAGCCGCGATCGAATATCTTTCCGCCTATCTAGGCTCGGCATTCGAGATCAGCCTGCACAGCCTTGAAGACTACAACCACTCCGTCGTGCGCATCATGAACGGCTATCATTCCGGCCGCGCGGTCGGCGCGCCGCTGACGGACCTCGCCCTGAACATGCTGAAGCGGATCTCCGAACAGGGACTTTCCGCCTCGGAGTCGTACGCTTCCTACCACTCGGTCAACGCAGCCGGCGAGCGGCTGAAATCCTCCACGATCCCGATCCTCGGCGAAAAAGGCCGGCTGATCGGCATGCTCTGCATCAACCTCTACCTGGACTCCCCGCTCTACGAGGTCCTGCAGGATCTCGCGGGTGCCGGCAATGAATCCCCCGAACACGAATATTTCGCGCCGACCACCGTCGATTCGATCACGAACGCGGTCGCGGACGCGCGCAACCAGGTCCTCTTCAACCCCACGATCCCCGCGGTCAATAAGAACCGCGAGCTGATCCGCATCCTCTACGACCGGGGCATCTTCAACATCAAGGATGCCGTCGCCAAGGTCGCGGAACTCTTAGGGATCTCCAGAAACACCGTGTACATGCACCTCCGGAACCTAAGCGGAGAACAGGAAACATGAAAGATGAAAGGAAAGAACGTCATGGCAGCAAGAAAGATCCTCCTGATCGGCGGGACCGGGACCATCAGTTCTGCGATCACAGAAAAACTGGCAAAAGATCCCGCATGGGAAGTCACCCTGTTCAACCGCGGAAAGCACGGCGTCTCCGTTCCTGAGAACGTGAAAGTGATCCAGGGCGACATCAACGACGAGGCCGCGGCGGCAGAGCTCTTAAAGGACAGTTCCTGGGACTGCGTCGGTGAGTTCGTCGTCTACCGTCCGGACCAGGCGGAGCGCGATATCCGCCTCTTTGCCGGAAAAACAAAGCAATACATTTTCATCAGCACCTGCATGGCGTACAATACGCCGCCTTCCACCCCCTTCATCACCGAGGGCATGCTGCAGAAAAACGAATACTCCGTCTACGCGAAGGACAAGATCGCCTGCGAGCAGGTCTACTTAAAGGCGTTCCGGGAACTCAACTTCCCGATCACGATCGTCCGTCCCTCGCATACCTACAGCCTCCGGAGCATCCCCTTCTCGCTGGAATCCCCGAAGGGCTCCTGGCCGGTGATCAAACGCATGCTTGAAGGCAAACCGATCATCCAGCCGGGCGACGGTTCCTCGCTCTGGGTCATCACGCTGAACGAAGACTTCGCGAAGGGCTACACCGGCCTGGTCGGAAACCCGCACGCAATCGGCGAATCGGTCCATATCACGACCGACGAGGTCCTGACCTGGGACCAGATGGCACAAACGGTCGCCGAGGCGCTGAACGTCCCCTATAAGCCGTACTACATCCCGACCGATGTGATCGCCGCGCTCGCGCCTGGCGTCGCGGAAGGCCTGAACGGCGATAAGCGGCATTCCGTGATCTACGACAACAGCCGACTGAAGAAGCTGGTGCCGGATTACTGCGCCACCGTCACCTGGCGGGAAGGCGTGCGCCGTGCGCTGGAAGTGATCATGGCCGACGAAAGGCTGCGCCCCGAGGATCCTGAATTCGACAACTGGTGCGACACCATGATCGAGGTCTACGACAAGGCCCTCGCCGAAGCCAAAGAACGCTGCACTTACCTGAAGTAAACATGATCCTGCTCACTGTCATTGCCGACGATTTTACCGGCGCGCTCGATACCGGCGTACAGCTTGCGGCCGCGGGCTATAAGACGCGGGTGCTCTCGTCTGCTGCGGCTTTCTTAAGCGCTGCTGCGCCGGAGAGCAAAGACGGCGCTGAAGACGCGGCACTTTCCGGTGCGGAAGTCCTGGTCATCAACACCGACAGCCGCCATCTTGCGCCGGAAGCAGCGTACGACGCGGTCTTCCATGCTGCTTCGCGCGCGTTTTTGGCCGGTGTACCGATGATCTACAAAAAGACGGACTCCGCGCTCCGCGGCAACGCAGGCGCGGAGCTTGCCGCGCTGCTGCAGGCCTCCGGTGAAAAACAGCTCTCCTTTGTCCCGGCTTTTCCGAAAATGAAGCGGATCACGAAAGACGGCATCCACTATATCGACGGCGTCCCGGTCGCGGACAGTGTTTTCGGGCAGGATCCCTTCGACCCGGTGCGCAGTTCCTCCGTCAGGGAGATCCTCGCTTCCGGGACCGCGTTCCCCGTCCGGAATGTAAGACCAGGCGCGGATGCGGAGCTCGCGGAAGTGCCGGAGATCCTCGTCTATGACGCGGCATCGGAGGAAGACCTCCTTATGATTGCGGACCGGCTGAAGGAAAGCGGGAAGACGCGCGTCCTCGCGGGCTGCGCGGGCTTTGCGGCTTATCTTCCGGCGCTGATCCGGAAAGAGAAAACACCGGGTCCGGCGGATACGGAAGCCCTTTCTTCCGTTTTCACGAAAGACGGTACCGCCCCGCTCCGGCTGCTCGTCGTTTCGGGCAGCATCAATCC
>CADBQM010000238.1 GCA_902796795.1 uncultured Eubacteriales bacterium | reverse complement strand
CTGTTTGAAAAATCGGGGTGACAGGATTCGAACCTGCGACCCCCTGGTCCCAAACCAGGTGCTCTACCAAGCTGAGCCACACCCCGGTATCTCCTTTAGCGGGGACAGAATGACCTCGTGCATCTTAAAAGAGCGCAAAGAGAATCATAACAAAGGAATTTTCCTTTGTCAAGCGGAAATCCGGCCGGGCGGTCACTTCCCGATGCCGTTCTCCTTCAGATAATCGATCACGTCGCCGACGGTCGCAAGACCTGCCAGGTCTTCCGCAGGGATCTCGAAATCATATTCCTGCTCAAGCGCCATAACCAGTTCGAACAGGTCCAGAGAATCAATGCCGAGGTCATCCTTAAAGGACGCTTCCGGTACGACTTCCTCGGGATCCAGATCTAACTGTTCGGAAAGGATCTCTCTGATTTTTTCAAGCATTCTATCACCTCCCGGCTCCATCTTTCTGAAGCCGGTATCATCATAGCGGTCGGAAGCCGGTTTGTCAAGACATCGTTCCCGCGCGGTCCGGATATCTTCCTCTACCTGCTTCTTCAACTCATCCACACTTAAGAAGTGTTTTTCCTCGCGCAGAAAAGCAGTCAGGCGGACGTCTGCCTGCTCTCCGTAAAGTTCCTCATCCGTATCGAACAGATGGACTTCCAGCAGGGCTTTTCCCTCCCGGGACACAGTCGGCCGGGTCCCGATATTGAGGATCCCGAAGCGCTTCAGGCCTGCAACCTCCGTGCGCGCCAGATAGACGCCGTAGCGCGGCAGCAGTTTTCCTTCCGGCAGCGGGATGTTCAGCGTCGGAAAGCCGAGCCTGCGGCCAAGCGCCTGTCCGTGGATCACGCCGCCGGAAAAGCCATATTCGTATCCGAGTGCTGCATTGGCTTCTTCGATGCGCCCCGCCTTCAGTTTTTCCTTGATCAGGCTGCTGGAGATCTCTTCCCCGTTCAGCCGCAGTTTATCGTGGACCGACAGGCGGAAGCCTTCGCTTCCGGAAAGCTGTTCCAGCAGCGATATATCTCCCTTCCGCTCTCTTCCGAAACGGAAATCGCTCCCGACCGAAAGATGCGCCATCTTCAGGCGTCCGATCAGAAAAGCACGGACAAAATCTTCGGCTTCCATCGAAAGAATCTCTTTCGAAAACGGCAGGATGATCAGCCGTCCGATGCCGGCTTTTTCAAACATCCGGATGCGTTCTTCCTCCGTAGAAAGCGCTTCGGCGCCAAGCGAAAAACAGACCGCCGCCGCTTCCCGGCCGTTTTCCGCCTCCCGGACGGTCTCGTTAAGCAGCAGGCGGTGCCCGCGGTGCAGCCCGTCGAATTTACCGACGCAGACGGCCGAAGGCTGATCTGTGACATCGATCTCTTCGATCGTTTTATTGACCCTGATGATCTCCATTTAAAAACATCTTCACCGGGCTGAGCCCGTCCTTTTCATTGTCGATGTAATAAAGCGCCCGGAACTGATCTTTTGAATCATAGATACGCAGCCGGCCGTCCGGCGCTTCCGGTATCTGGTCCGTATCCAGGTCTTCAAACAGCAAGCGATTGCCATTCATCAGCAGCCGGTCCGCCGTATCTTTCGTTTTCAACGCCGGATAGCGGGATAAGACACGGTCCGCGGGAATCAGCAGTCGTTCCAGTCCCCCGCACTCCTTTGCTTTCTTCAACGCCCCGACGGTGTACGCATCCGCGACGTCAAAGCCCCCGTGCTTAGTTCTTCGCAGCGCGCTCATGCAGGCGGGAAGCCCAAGCCTTTCGCCGATATCCCGGCAGAGCGCCCGGATATACGTGCCCTTCTCACAGCGCACCCGGAAACGGAGGTACGGAAGCTCCGCAGACAGGATGTCGATCGCGTCGATCCGGACAGGCACCGCCTTCCGCTCGATCTCGATCCCTTTCCTGGCATATTCATAAAGCTTCTTCCCGTTGCTTTTCCTGGCGGAATACATCGGCGGCAGCTGTTCATAAGTCCCGACAAAGGAAAGTACTGCTTTACGTGCTTCTTCTTCGGTGCATCGTACTTCCAGCTCTTTCAAGGTCTCGCCCCAGATATCGTCGGTATCGGTCGAGCGTCCGAGCAGCAGCTCCGCTTCATAGACCTTATCTCCGCCGCTGATCAGCGAAGACAGCGCACAGGCGTTGCCGAGGAATACCGGCAAAAGACCAGTCGCGTTCGGGTCCAGGGTTCCGCCGTGGCCGGCTTTTCGCGTCTCAAAAATGCGGCGGACGACCGCCACCGCATCAAAAGAGGTATATCCGGCTTCCTTGTCGACGAGGATCAGACCATTCAAGCTTTTCTTTCCTCCCGCTGTGCGCGGATCTTTTCCAGCACTGCGCGGACGATCTCTTCCGGCGCAAGATCCGAATCGAAACCGGCCGCCCGGATATGGCCGCCGCCGCCAAGCGATGCGGCAATCGCGGCAACGTCGATCGCGCTCTTGCTGCGCAGGCTTCCTTTATAACGTTCTCCGTTCCAGTAGATGAACAATACTGCGTCGGTATCCGCAATCGAATTCAGGTCCGTCACGACGTTCCCGAGATCTTTGGAAAAGACCCCGTATTTTTCCTGGATATCCAGGTCTGCGACCGCGTAGGCAAAGCGTTCCTCCGGCAGAAAAACACTGTCATGGATGATCGCCGAAGCGATCTTCAGCTCGTCGTATTTTCTTTCCACATTGGTATGCTCGATGATCCAGGAAAAGGGGATCCCTTTTCCGATCAGCCGCGCGGCGGTCCGAAGTGTCTCCGGCGTCGTGGAATCATAACGGAACACGCCGGAATCACAGACGATGCCGGTAAATAGCGCCGCGGCGGCGTCTGTCCCGATCTTTTCTTCCTGCATGAGCGCGGTCAGTACCTCGCAGGTCGAGGAAGCATCCGGAACGACATGATTCCGGTCGCCGAACAGCGTGTTCGTCTCGTGATGGTCGATCACGATCTTTTCCACGGCCTGCTGAAAAGCCGCGAGTCCCGCGGTGATACGTTCGATATCGGAAGCATCCAGCGCGATCGCAAGGTCAAACTGTTCCCCGTTCCCGTCGTCCGAACGAAAAGGAAAGCCTTCCGTCAGAAACTGAAGGCTTTCGATCGGGGTCTCAAGATACGGCACCACCGTGCACGAACTGTTCTCGTTCAGATAATGATACAGGCCCATGACCGCGCCGACACAGTCCCCGTCCGGGTGTTTGTGCCCGCAGAGCATGATCCTTTTCGGTGCATGCGCTAAACACTCTTCGATCGTTCTCACTTAGAAATCCTCTTCCTCTTCGGTTTCGGGCGAAGCGTCCGGATCGTCCCCGCGTTTCAGCATCGCGTCGCGGTCCTTTTTCGTCACTTCGTCGATGAGCCCGGACAGGTAGACACCGTGTTCGATCCGTCGGTCGGAAATAAAGACGAGCTCGGGCGTATTCCTGAGGTT
>CADBQM010000237.1 GCA_902796795.1 uncultured Eubacteriales bacterium | reverse complement strand
GTTTCAGTTGACGTAAGGGCGCCTGGGCCGAGCAAACTGCCGCGGTAACGTCTCTGGAATCCGTTCGACGGGATTCGCGCGGTTCTGAACAAAAAAGGGAGCAGGATCATTCCTGCTCCCTTTCCTTTTCATTCAGGGTTTTTACGGCTTTGCGATCATGTACAGGGTCCCCTGTATCCGGGTGATCTCATACTCGTATTTATCTACAGTGTTTTCTTCCTTATCGATGGAATTGGAATAGAGACTGGTTCCGAAGTAACTGAATTCATAGGGCTGGACGTCATAATTATATACGGATTGCAGCGTCGTTGTCGATGTATAGGGGTTGTGATTCCATTGTTTGCTGCGCTCTGTCTCTTCTCCGAGCTCAAAGGTCTTGGTGTCGGTATCATAGGAAATGACAGCCACTTCGCGGTCGATATAGCTGAACTCGATCGCAACCTCTCCGCCAAAGACATTGAGACCCTCTTTTGTCCTGAAGACGTCGCCGATGTATACACTGGAGATCTCACCGAAGGAATTGGTGCTGTAATCCAGGTAAGTCTCATACTCGAAATAATCGCTGTAGTTGTCCAAGGTGAGTTCCACAGAGGTTAAGCTGCCTTCACGATACAGTTCGTAGCTTTCATTATCGATATAAATACGTGCTGTATAATCATTGAGCCGATTGTTATAGTTCAGATCGAAAGAGTTCATCGTGTCATTGGAGGTGCTGTAAGAAATATACAGACCTTCTTTCGACTCGATCCGGTTTTGCATTTCCAGAATATCAAGTCTGTAGTTGTAAGACGCATCTTTGAATTCAAAGGTAAAATCATCCTTGATGGTCAGCGTGGCAGAACCGTCCAGCGTTGAGTATTTGCCGCAGATGGCCGCCATGACCGGCGCCTTTATACTATCCAGCTTTTCCGCACGGACGAGGCCGTTGTAACTTTTGTCATCCAAATATATATTTGCGAGATAGTCGCCGACCTTTTCATTATATCCAAAGTGGATACTGGAGTATTTGTTGGCGGACTCTTCGTAATTAATAAAGAAATCTTTTTTTGCCTTGATCGCTTCCAGCGTGTCAAGCAGTTCATGGACGTTATACAGGTGGGAGCTGCCGTTATACGTTACGGTATAGTCATCCTTGATCTCCAGTTCAAACGACCCGTCCATTGTTTTGAAAGTCCCGCAGATCACGTCCATCAGAGGCTGGTCGTCGGCGTTTTCATTTTCCTTCTGGCGGGCTTCATAACGCAGGCCGTTGACAAAGTCCAGGGCTTCTTCATAATTGCCTTCTTCCAGCATTTCGATCAGGTACTCGTATTTCCCATAATCTGTTTTGCCGGACTTGGAATTGGATTCGGATCTGCTGCCGCCGGCAGGGGTCGGGGTATCTGCGCTTCCGCCGCAGGCTGCCAGGGAAAGGACCATCAGGCAGGCCGCGAGCACACAGATCAGTTTCGTTTTCATCATTGTTCCTCCATCAGTCATAATACGTGAACGCGTCACGTGAATATATGCAATTATAAATGAAATCCGAAGCTCTTTCAAGCTTGTACCTTGCAGAAGGCCTTTTTTTGGTTTATAATCAAAAATTGCAGAATTATGTCCTGATATCAAAAAACAATCACAATAAACGGGGAGAAAAGCCATGAAAAGAATCGGAATGCTGACCAGCGGCGGCGACTGCCAGAGCCTGAACGCGACAATGCGCGGCGTCGGTAAAGCGCTCTTCAATCACTATGGCGATGACGTGGAGATCATCGGCTTCATCGACGGTTACAAGGGCCTGATGCATGATGACTGCCGGCTTTTAGAGCCGCAGGACTTCTCCGGCATCCTGGACGAAGGCGGTACCATCCTCGGTACTTCCCGCCAGCCCTTCAAGATGATGCGCGTCGTGGAGAACGGCTTTGACAAGGTCGCGGCCATGAAGCACACCTACAAAAAGCATAAACTCGACTGCCTGGTCGTCCTCGGCGGCAACGGCAGCCAGAAGACTTCCAACCTGCTCCGGGAAGAAGGCCTGAACGTGATCGGCCTGCCTAAGACGATCGACAACGACCTCTGGGGCAGTGACGTGACCTTTGGCTTTTGGTCTGCGATCAATATCGCGACCGACGCGATCGACTGCATCCACACGACGGCAGCTTCGCACGGCCGGACCTTCATCATCGAGGTCATGGGCCACAAGGTCGGCGACCTGACACTCCATGCGGGCATTGCGGGCGGCGCGGATATCATCCTGATCCCCGAGATCCCCTACGATATCAACGCTGTTGCCAAGGCCATCAAGAAGCGTGAGGCGCAGGGCAAGAACTTTACCATTATTGCGATGGCGGAAGGCGCGCTCTCCAAGGAAGACGCTTCCATGAAGAAGAAAGAGCTGCGCAAGAAGCGGGAAGACCTGCCGGCATCCTTTGAGCTTGGCGAGCAGATCCGCGAGCTGACCGGCCAGGAAGTCCGTATCACGGTGCCCGGCCATACCCAGCGCGGCGGCCGTCCCTGCCCCTATGACCGTGTGCTTTCGACCCGCCTCGGTTCCGCAGCGGCACAGATGATCATCAAGGAAAAATACGGCGTCCTGATGGGCCTGCACAACAACGAGATCGTTCCGGTCCCGCTGGAGGACGTGGCAGGCAAGCTGAAGACCGTCGATCCGAAGAGTGAGATCATCCAGCAGATCAAGGATATCGGCATCAGCTTCGGCGACGAATAATAAATCTGAAAAGAGAGCAGAATGGCGTATACTGCCCTGTACAGAAAGTGGCGGCCGCAGCGTTTTGAAGACGTCCGCGGCCAGGACCACATCGTAAGAACCTTAAAGAATCAGCTGAATTCGGGCAGAGTCGGTCATGCGTATCTGTTCTCGGGTACGCGCGGCACCGGAAAGACGACGGTCGCCAAGATCCTGGCGCGCGCGGTGAACTGTGAGCACCCGGTGGACGGGAGCCCCTGCAATGAGTGCGCGACCTGCAAAGCGATCCTTTCCGGCGCTTCCGTGAATGTGATCGAGATCGATGCGGCGTCCAACAACGGCGTCGACAACATCCGCGAGATCCGCGAGGAAGTCCGCTACCGGCCGACGGAAGGCAAGTACCGCGTTTATATCATCGACGAAGTGCACATGCTTTCTTCCGGCGCCTTCAACGCGCTCTTAAAGACCCTGGAGGAGCCACCGGAATATGTGATCTTCATTCTGGCGACCACGGAAGCACACCAGATCCCGATCACGGTCCTTTCGCGCTGCCAGCGCTATGACTTTAAGCGCCTGAGCCGCAGCGAGCTGGAAAGCCAGCTGAAGGACCTGCTGGATGCGGAAAACATCCCCTATGAGGACCGGGTGATCCCCTATATCGCGCGGCAGGCGGACGGTTCCAGCCGCGACGCGCTGAGCCTGATGGAGCGCTGCATCTCTTCCTTCTACGGGGAAAAGCTCCGCTACGAGGAAGTGCTGGAGATGCTCGGGGCAGTGGACCAGCGGGTCTTCCGTGAACTCGTGGATGCAGTGATCGACTACGACGTGCACGGCGCATTGAAGACGATCGACGGCCTGGTCCAGTCCGGACGGGAACTCAGCCGTTTTGTGACGGACCTGATCCGCTATCTCAGGAACCTGATGCTCATCGCAAGCGACGAACCGGAC
>CADBQM010000236.1 GCA_902796795.1 uncultured Eubacteriales bacterium | reverse complement strand
TTCCGCAATTGACTGAGTACGGGAAAACTGCTATGTTGGAACAGACAGGAGGATCATAAAATGGCAAGCGGCACTTTTACCTTTTTTTCCAGAAAGCTCGGGAAGAGCGTGAACATCAACGTCGTCCTTCCGGAATGTGAATGCCCGGAAAACGGCTTTCGTGTCATCTATCTGCTGCACGGCTGGTCGGAAGACCATACGGCCTGGATGCGCAATACCTCGATCGAACGTTACGCCATGAAGCGCGACCTGGCGGTCATCATGCCGGACGGCGGCTTCTCTTTCTACAATAATATGGCGAACGGCCTGGCTTACCTGGACTACATTACCGAAGAGCTGCCGGCGGTCGCGGCAAAGTATTTCCACGTTTCGACGCGGCGCGAGGACGTCTTTATCGGCGGCCTTTCGATGGGCGGCTGCGGCGCGCTGACCGTCGGCCTCACCCGGCCGGACCTTTACGCCGGCCTGATCGTGCTGTCCGCGACGAATTTCCCGGCGGACGCTTTCCAGGAGCAGGTGAAGACGATCACGGAAGAGAGCTGGCCCGGCTGGCACAAGGCGATGCGACGGATCTACGGCGAAGCTTTCCCGGATCTCATCGGGACCGATTACGACGCGTTCCATCTCGCGAAGAAGATCGACGAAGCGGGCGGACCATATCCGCAGATCTTCCACTATATGGGCTCGGACGAAACGGACGGCATGCGCTGGTCGGCGGAGATGGAGAAGTTCTTCCTTTCCTTCCCCGGCAATCCGTTCCGCTATCGCTTTGTGACTTATCCCGGCATTCATACCTGGGAGAGCTGGGACGCGCATATCGAAGAAGCACTGGATACCCTGGGGCTGACCCCCGTACACTGAGAGACTTAAAAAGAGAAGGAGGAAAAAGATGCTGAGACAGGTCCGTTTGCCGAACGGCGTGATCGAAGGCGTGGCATGCGGCGATCCGCGGATCACGCTCTTTAAGGGCGTGCCCTACGCAAAGGCGCCGGTCGGGGAACTGCGCTGGCGTTCCCCGGAGGCTTATGAAGAATGCTGGGAGGGCGTCCGGCGGATGGACACGTTCCCGCCGATGTGCGTCCAGGGACAGCCGGGGTCGGACCCCGATGAATTCTGGACGAAAGAACTGAACCCGACCGCGACGGAATATCCGATGAGCGAGGACTGCCTGTACCTGAATATCTGGTCGCCCGCGAAAAGCACGGAAGACCGGCTGCCGGTATTCCTGTGGATCCACGGCGGCGGGATGCAGAGCGGCTATTCCTACGAGATGGAATTTGACGGCGAGAGCGTGGCAAAAGAAGGCGTGATCATGATCACGGTCGGCTACCGCCTGAATATCTTCGGCTGGATGGCGCATCCGGAACTGACGGCGGAAGACCCGGACGGCCCGCGGGGCAATTATTGCCTGGAAGATCTGATCTTCTCCCTTCGGTGGATCCGGGACAATATCGCGGCCTTCGGCGGCGATCCCGGGCGGGTGACGATCGGCGGCCAGTCCGGCGGCGCAGGCGCTGTCATCTCGCTCATCAGTTCGCCGCTCACGGAAGGCCTGATCACAGGCGCGATCTCCCAGTCCGGCGGCGGGCTCCGCGCGTTCGGCTACGGATCAGACTGCAATACGATCGAAGAGGCGGAAGAGACCGGGATCGAGATCCTGAAACTGCTCGGTGTAAATTCGATCGAAGAAGCACGGAAGCTGCCCGCGGAGGAGATCTACGCGGCGTACCGGAAGCTCGGCGGCGGTTTCGCGCGCTGGGCGCCGCGTATCGACGGGGTGCTGCTCACGGAAAGCACGCTGGATACGCTGATCCACAATCGCCACCGGAAGATCCCCTACATGCTCGGCAATACCCGGGACGAAGGCATGGGCGGCCCGGCGGCTGCGCCGCTCCCGGAGAGCCTGGATGAGTTCCGCCGGACGCTTCAGCAGTTCGTCGGGGACCGGGCAGAAGCGTTTATGGAAAGATTTCACATCGAGACGCTGGAGGACGCGCGCGCAATCTGCCGGACCGACGCCTTCAACCCGCGGCTGATCGCCGCCCGGGCTTATCTCCAGGCGCCGGCAAACCGGGAACGCAGCGCGGACTATTGCTACCAGTTCAGCCACGACATCCCCGGCGGGGACAACGTCGGCGCTTTCCACGGCTCGGACCTCTGGTTCATGTTCAATTCCCTGAAGCGCTGCTGGCGG
>CADBQM010000235.1 GCA_902796795.1 uncultured Eubacteriales bacterium | reverse complement strand
GTCGAATTCCTTCGCCAGGCGGATCGCCGTCAGGATATCGTTGGCCTGGTGCGCGTGCAGCTTTAAGGGGATCTCCTTTTTCAGGACAGGGATCATCGCTTCACATTTGAAATCAAAGGCGGGCTCCTTTGAAAGATCGTCTCCCGCCGCCTCTTTCTTTGCCAGGTACTGTTTCGCCTTGAAAAGCATCCCGCGGATCACGGAAGCCGTCGACATACGCGCGGCGTTGCCTTTCTCCCGGTAGCAGCGCTTCGGGTTCTCGCCGAGCGCGCCCTTCATGGCGACCGGGTCTTTCACGATCGCTTCGTCTGCCGAGATGCCGCAGGTCTTCACCGCGATCCAGGTGCCGCCGATCGCGTTCGAACTGCCCTGGCCGGTCGCGACGGTCGTGACGCCGGCAAGCGCCGCCTTTTTGACGGAGGGGTCCAGCGGGTTGTAGCTGTCGATCGCCCGCATCTGCGGCGTGCAGATGTCGCCGTATTCGTTATAGTCCGCGCCTTCGAAGCCGATGCCGTAGCCGTCGAGGCCGAGATGGCAGTGCGCCTCCACAAAGCCGGGGTAGACGCTGAGACCGGCAAGATCGATCACTTCGTCCGCTCCGGGAAGGTTCTCCCCGATCGCTTTGATCTTACCGTCTTCTACAAGGATATCCGCGGCATAGGCTTCCGGCCGTACTGCGTCGTGTATGCATCCGTTTTTCAGTAAAAGCATAAAATACCTCCATTGTCATACAAAAATAAAAGCCAGACCCGGATTCCTGGCTGAAACCGCTTTCATTCTAACAGAAATGCCTGCGGCGTTCAAGAATCACGGGCGCCGGCGGCAATGTTTTCTTCCCTCTTTACGAAGAAGCCGCGGAAGGGTATGATAACCATATGGGCATCTTTTACATTGGAATCGTCTTTCTGATCTGCACCGTCTGTGCCATCGCCGGGATCGGCGGGGGCGTGATCATCAAACCCCTTTTTGACGCGATCTCCCCCTATGACAGCGTTGCTGTCAGCATGATCTCCCTCTTCGCGGTCCTTTCGATGTCCGCTTCGGGCGTGATCCGGCATCTTCGGATGAAGACTGCCTTTGATAAGCCGCGGGCACTCCGTATTGCCGTCGGCTCCATGCTCGGCGGGATCGCGGGGCAGCTTTTGTTCAGCCTTTTTAAGCGCGCTTTCCCGGATCCCACGGTAAAACTGATCCAGAACGGCCTTCTGTTCCTGCTTCTGATCGCGGTCCTTGTCTATACGCTCATGAGCGGGAGAAGGGCGGAGAAGGAACGGTCGCCGCACATCCTCCTGGAGATTCCGGCGGTCTTCCTGACCGGGCTTGCCGCGGCTTTTGTCGGCATCGGCGGCGGACCGATCAACATCTGCCTCGTCTGCCTGCTCTACGGGATCAGCGTCCGGGCAGCGGCGGTCTATTCCCTGCTCATGATCGTTCTTTCCCAGAGCGCGAAGCTTGTGACCTGTGCGGCCGACTGTACGCTCGCAAAGGTGGAACCGAGGCTCTGGCTCCTCATCGCGGGCATCGCGCTTGCCGGGATCGCCGGCGGGATCGTCGGTTCGTATTTCAATAAAAAGCTGAACGCCGTGACCGTCAGCCGCATCTATCTTGCGGTCCTGATCGTGATCATCGGGATCATTCTTTACAATGTCCTGCGCCTGATCCTCAGATAGGGCGGTCGGAAGGCCATAAAAAACGGCGTCTCCGTGCGTACGGAGGCGCCGTTTTCAGGTTTCTGCGGCCGTTTCCGGCCCGGCTGTTTTCGTCAGTCCATCACATACACATAGTCATAAGTGATGGAATTTCCTCTCGGGTTGAGATCGTCGTCATAGAATGCGGCTTTATACTCTGTGATGCGGTCTTCATAATCATACTGGTAGGAATAGATCGCTGCGGTGTCCGAGTTCGGGATATAATAGGTGTTCGTGAACAGCTTTCCTGTCTTCGTGAACAGCTGGTCATAGACCAGTTCGTCATCGTTATTCCTGATCAGGCAGCCCCCGCCGGACGGATACTCATAATAATGAAAATCCCCCGAACTGCTCCGGACCGTTTCCCGCGTTTCGATCCTGCCGCTGCCGTCGTAGGTATAAGCGCGGCGGATATAAAATGCATCCGGCGTCCGGTCCTGATCGCCCATCTGCGACATGGAGCGCGCCAGCGCCGTCAGGTCGACCATATCGGTGCCGCGCAGCAGATAACCGCAGCCATAGGCAGTCTCGGATTCCAGCAGTCCCCGTTCATTGTATAAGTTGATGAAAGAACCGGTCATCACTTCGCCGGCGTTGCC
>CADBQM010000234.1 GCA_902796795.1 uncultured Eubacteriales bacterium | reverse complement strand
TTCCGGTTGAAGCGGGTGACGACCCGGCTGTATTTCTCATTCGTCCGGCTTAAGTAGCGGTTCAGCAGGCCTTCGAGCGCTTCGTCCTTGGGGCAGTAGTCCGAAGAGATCGGGACCGTTTTCCATTCCCAGCTGTCGACGCAGTTGTTCTCCGTATCGACCATGATGTCGAAGCGGCCGATCTGGTCGGTCCCGGTCCCGGCCTGGACGATCAGGATATCGTTGACCTTTGCGGGTTCGGTGATAAATGTGTGTGAGTGGCCGCCGATGATCACGTCCACGCCGCAGGCAGGATCCAGCAGGGAAGCGAGTTTCTTGTCTTCCTCAAAGCCGATGTGCGTGAGCAGGACCGTAAAGTCGATGTCGATCGCGTTGTGGGCGTCGCAGATCCGGTGGACCTCCTCCGCGGCTTCTTCGACGTTGACGAGCGTTCCGATCATGCCGTCGTTTTTCGTCTGGGCGAGCACTTCTTCCGTCAGGATCCCGATGAAAAGGATCTTCATGCCGCCGATCTCGATGATCATGTAGGGCTTGAAAAGATGCGCGTGGTTGGTACGGATGTACATGTTCGCGTTGATGATCGGGAATTTCGCGCATTTTTCCAGGAAGAGCAGATGGGCGAGGCCGTAGTCGGTCTCGTGGTTGCCGAGCGTGACGACGTTTGGCGCAAGCATGTTCATGATCTCAATCGTGGAGATGCCGAGGAATTCCTGGTCGATCACAGAACCGCGGAACATATCGCCGGCAATACAGTAGAGGGTGTTCGGCTCTTCTTCCCGGACTTTATTGATGTAGCCGGAGAGCAGCGAGACGCCGCCGATGAGCTTCTCGTTCCGGCCTTCCGACAGGAAATCCCCGTGCATGTCGTTGGAATGGAGCAATACGAGTTTCTTGAGTTCCTTCATTCTGGGCACCACCTTTCCTGAATATGGCTATTCTTGCTTTGATAGTACCTGCATCAGGCTGCTTTTGTCAACCGATTCGGACCTCCTGTGTGTGATTTTGCTTTTATTCTGTGCGGCTTTCAGAACAACTCACACAAAAACTCATACAAAAAAACATACACTCTGTGCCTTCACTTTTTGAGCGGCTTCTGATACGCTTGTACCAGGTGTCGAACAGATCGGATCTGCGCGGAGGTACTATGAATAAGCGTAAAACCGGATCAACAGGACTGATAGCGGAACAGGAACTATTCCTTTCAGGATACTATACGCCGAAAAAGAAATCGCTGATCATGAAATCTCCGGAGGAGATGAGCGTCGGCGCGCGGCTGAAAAGGGAGCGGTTCCTCAGGAAGCTGACCCAGGAGCAGATGGCCGATTATCTCGGGATCTCGCCAAGTTACCTGGGGGCGATGGAACGCGGCGTTCGTCCGATCTCCCGTAAGATGATGGAGCGGCTCCACGAAAAGCTGAACATCTCTTATGACTTTATGCTCGAAGGACTGGCGCTCTCCGGCGCGGCGATCTCCCAATATGTACGGGAAGCGGGGATCCAGACCCCGGTGCACAAGCTGAACGTCCTGCTGAACGTATGCAGTATGGATGAGCTCGACGCCTGCTACAATCTGGTCCACACTTATCTCAGCGTTTCCAGAAGCAAAAAAGAATAGATCTTCCGGATAAAGATAACAGCCGCAGCATCTGCTGCGGCTGTTTTTTGCGGGGCCTGCCTAGGCGAGATAGACGAGCGTCCCGTCGGCCTTTCTTTTGAAGCGTGAGAAGAACTCGTCGTAGATCATGAAGCAGAGCTCCGGTGTGATCGTGTGCGGCCAGTTGCCTACGCCCGTGAAACGGACGAGCGGGACCTTGTCTTCGTCCCGGATGATGGTATGCGTGTAGGGGCCGGAGACGTACTGCCGGGAAAGATCGAAGGGGATATCGTTGGCTTCGCAGATCATTTCGAGCGTGCGGGTGTTGCCGTTTTCCCCCTCGAGGCTGCAGCCCGCGCCGTCGTATTCACCGATGGTATACCAGACGTTCCGCTTGATACCGTCCTTCGGGGCCGGCATGCGCGCCGCCCGGCACTCCATCGCACCGACCGGCGCGAAGCCCGCGAAACGTTCGGGGATCATCCGCATCAGGCGCTGGGTCATCATGCCGCCGTTGGAGTGGCCGCTGACGTAGATACGCTCGGGATCGATCTCCGGATACGCTTCGAGCGTGACCCGGAGGAGCTCCTCAAAGAAGGCGATCTCGTCGGGACCCGCAGGATCGGTGTTCAGCGTGCCGTCATAACCGCTTGCGTTCCAGTGCGGCGTGACAGCGTTGTCCGGCCGGATCGCCTGGCTGCCGCCCGGCGTGTTTTTATAGGGATAGGCGGTTGGATAGACGACGAAGCAGTCCCGGTCCTCGCCTACCCGGTGCCAGCAGGAATGCTGGGCAAAGAATTCACCGGAGCAGGAGAAGCCATGGATCGCGATGATCAGCGGATATTTCTTCCGGACGCCGCGCTTGTAGGCGCCGGGTTCGTAGGTGTACCAGAAACGCCTGAAGCCGCCGATCGTGCGCTCGGTCTTCTTCATCGCGAGTTCCTTTTCCGCGTGTACGGTGCGGCGGATATAGCCGTTGCCGACACCGCCGAAACGGCGGTAGCCTTCCACGAAGGCGACCATCTTTTCGACCTGGATCGGGAAGCCGAGCGCCCGGGCGTCCTCCGGTGAGGAAAGCCAGACCTCGGAAGCGGCCTCATCGTTCGTAAAGGTCGTGCACGGCCGCGGGGCTTCTGGGAAGACCTCAGCAAAACCGTTCGAGAGGCAGCGCTCCCCGACGTGGCAGGCAGCCTTAAAGTATGCCAGGGCATTCGACGGTGCGCCGGTAAAGTAGGCGGGCAGCGCGACTTCGCCGCGTTTCACGTATGCGTCGCAGTCGGAAGCGGAATCCTGAAGCTTCTTCAGGAGGACTTCGTCGATCGCCGTATCACCGGAAAAAGCGGCGGCCGCCAGGTAGGACTGGTAAAGGATCGTGAGGATCACCGCGATATTTGCGCCGTCCTCGAAGCCCATGACGTAGACGGCCGAGGAATTCGACGGGAAGAATTCCGAGGATTTCATCTCCCCGAGGACCTTCACCGTAGCGTCGATCTCGAAACCGGGGTCTTCTTTGTCCCAGCCATCCGGCGCGGAAGCAAAGTAGCCGACCGTTGCATAACGCTCCAATGTTTCCTGAAAGCTGCCTTCCAGGAAGAAATCCCGCGGCTTTTTCCCGCCGGGGATCAGGATCAGCGCCATGCTGCCGGAAGTTTTTGTGGTAGAAGGTATGTAAAAGCCGAAGGGGCGCTCGGCGCCTTTTTCGTCCGTGACCGCGTCGTCGAACCAGCCGACGTGGGTCATGCGGTAGGGATCGTCAGGATCCGCCGCCGGCTGCGGGATGTTTCTGCGTTCCCGCGCGGGATCTGCCGGGGACCCTTTTTCGATCCGGACCCGATTGACTTTCGGGTCCAGCTGGATATGCTCATAGTTCATCGTACAGCCTCCTTCCGTCCTATGATCACTCTTACCAAAATCATAACGTTTTTGCGGGCTTTTTTCTACATTCTTTTTTATTGTATAGATTGAAAATGAAGCCGCGTTAGCGTAAAATACCTTTTGCGTGCGGCTGTTTTATTGGATTTTATAAGGTTTTATGGGAAACGGAGAGGATAGAAAAGTGAAAGACATGACGGCCGGGAACCCGTTCCGGCTGATCCTGCTTTTCGCCCTGCCGATGATGGCCGGGAACCTCTTCCAGCAGCTGTACACCGTCGTCGATACGATGATCGTCGGCCAGGGGGTCGGCGTCGGCGCCCTCGCCTCGCTCGGGGCGGCGGACTGGCTCGTGTGGCTGTATTACGGCCTCGCGATGGGGCTTACCCAGGGCTTTTCGATCCTTTATTCCCAGGAATTCGGCGCAGGGGATTATGCGGGACTCCGGCGGACGGTCGGCAATTCCGTCCTGCTGACCGCCCTGATCGCCGTCAGTTTTGAGCTGATCGGGCAGGCAACGGTCCTGCCGGTCCTGAAGCTCCTCGATACGCCGGCTGAGATCCTGCCCGGCGCGGAGCTTTATCTGCGCGTCATCCTTGCGGGTCTGCCGGTCTCCCTTTTCTACAACCTGACGAGCTCGCTGCTCCGCGCGCTCGGCAACAGCCGGGTGCCGCTTTACGCGATGGTGACTGCGACGCTCCTAAACATCGGCCTGGACCTGCTCTTTGTGCTGGTCTTCCGCTGGGGGATCGGCGGCGCGGCAGCCGCGACGATCCTGGCGCAGGCGGCGGCCGGGACGATCTGTTTCCTGGTCGTCCGGAAGATCGAGCTCCTGAAGCTCACGAAAGAAGACCTCCGTTTTGAAAAGACGCGGGCGGGCAAGCTGATCCGCATCGGGATCCCCTTAAGCCTGCAGAACAGCATCATCGCGCTCGGGGGAATGGTGCTGCAGCGTGTGATCAACGGCTTCGGCGTCGTTTTTGTGGCGGGCTTCGTCGCGACGAATAAGATGTACGGACTTCTGGAGACCGCCGCGATCTCCTACGGTTACGCGGTCACGACCTACGTCGCGCAGAACTTCGGCGCGGGTAAGACGGAGCGGATCCGAAAGGGCATGGTCTCCGCTTTCTTCATGGCCGTCCTCACTTCCCTTGCGGTCAGCAGCCTGATGCTGCTCTTCGGCCGCGAGGTCCTGAAGCTGTTTATCGAGAAAGACGCCACCGATTATGATGCGGTCCTCGGGATCGCCTGGCAGTATCTCAGGATCATGGCGTATTGTCTTTCCACACTTTATATCCTTTACGTGTTCCGAAGCGGGCTGCAGGGGCTCGGCGATACGCTGATGCCGATGGTCTCGGGGATCGTAGAATTCCTGATGCGTTCCGGGGCGGCGCTCGTCCTGCCGCGCTTCATGGGAGAGCAGGGCATCTATTACGCGGAGATCCTCGCCTGGAGCGGGGCCGCCGTTTTCTTAACGGCCGCCTACTTCCTGCGGGTCTGCAGCATGAAAAGGAAGGGACGTTTATGAGCCTTACGGCGCAGGACTGGTACGGAAAAGACGCGGCGGAGCTTTTCAGGAAGAAGCTCTGGCTGTTTGACATGGACGGGACCATCTACGAGGAGAACCG
>CADBQM010000233.1 GCA_902796795.1 uncultured Eubacteriales bacterium | reverse complement strand
GTAAAGAGCAGCGTCATCGCGAGCAGTGTAACGGCCGCGATCAGCTTCTGGTCCTTATAATACTTGCAGGCCATGGCGCCGAAAAGCGCGGGCACGACGTTCGCAAAGGCCGGCGCGAGCACCGGGCTCTGCAGCACGGGCTGGAGCGGGATCATCAGCATCACGCCGACGGCCAGTACGACGATCGTCACGAGCGAGGAAGTCGCGATCGAGAGCGTGGAAATGATCTCGTTCTCCGCCGTTCCCGACTTCGCGCCGACCATGTCGCGTGCGGTGATCGCGCAGGGGATCTTCATGTTGATGAGGTTGCCCGTGATAAAGGCCAGGTAGCTGCCGCCGGAGCCGAGCATCGGCACGTAGATAAAGTACTCAACGACGCAGGAGACGAAATAGACGATCCCGATCGCGAGGAAGCCTTTCAGGAAAGCGCCGAAATCCGGCATCCCGCCGAGGTACGCCCCGATCGCGAACGGCGCGCCGAGGAGCATGAGCAGCGTGCTGACGGTCGCGATCCTGCCGAGGGAATGGGTGCGGTTCAGGTACTGGTCATAGAATTTCTGTTTATTCTCGTTCATCTTCTTCCCCTCCCCTTACAGTTTTGCCATGAAAACGGCGGCGCCCATAGCGATCAGCATGCTGCCCGCCAGGGAAAAGCTGTCGATCCATTCCGCGTTGAATTTCTTTTTCAGGACGAGGAAGACGCCCATCGCGGCGGCGCCGACTACGGCGACCGCGAGCGGCAGCCAGTCCCCGGTGAAGGTAAAGAGGCCGTTCCCGGAGATGATCGTCCCGATATAGCTGCCGATATAGGCGGAGACCAGGCCGATGAACATCGCCGTCATCGCGATATCGCCGAAGCCGGCCAGGTTCAGTTTCTTCTTCCCGCCCTTCTTTGCGTTTGCCTCCGCTTCCTGCTTCAGTTCCTCCGCGGACTTCGCTTCGTTCTTCCGCTGGCTCTTAAAGAGCCGGCGGTTGTAGGACTTGCAGTCGATCACGGCCATGATCATGCCCCACATGATGCACACGCTCATGAGCAGCGCAATGGTGCTGAAGGTCGTCGCGGTCATCGTGGATGCCGAAAGCTTGCCGGCGCCCGTGGCCTCCGCCGCGGCTTCTGCCACCTGGGTCTCGTAATGCAATGCGCCGATCACCGAGAGCCGGAGCCAGGGCCAGGGGGTCCCGAGGCTGCCGGAGAGCGCGATCACGCCAAGCAGGATCCCGGTACTCGGGAGCACCGCAAAGGTCGCGCTTGCGATGATCGTCCGTTTCATTTTTGCCGTGTCCATCCCGATCGCCTTGCCCGCCCGGTAGGCCCGCACCGCGAACACGATGCAGATCACCGCAACGAACAGGACGATACCGCCGCAGATCAGATAGATGACCGGGCTGTTCAGCTGCTGGAGCATAGTTCCTTCCTCCTTTTCGCTCTGTGTCTCAGCGCACGACCCCCGCCGGATGGCAGAGGACGACGCGTGCGCCTTTTTCCCCGGGAACAAGACGAAGTGCGCGGACACCGGCGGGCACAAAGAATTCATCCGCCTGCTTCACGTGCAGCGACCCTGTTTCCGTTATGAGTTCCGCTTCTCCTTCGAGAACGATCCCGACCTGCAGGTGCCCGGTCATGAGCAGCGGCACCGGCTTTCCGGCTTCCAGTTCCGTGAAGGAAAAATACGGCGTCTCTTTTGTTCCGATCAGCACTTCCTCCCGGAAGCCGCTGCCCTCCCGGAGCAGGCGGCGTGTGATCTTAAAGCGCTTCAGGTTCTCTTCAAAGCTCCTGCCGTCGTAATGGAAGCAGCCGAGGGTGCGCTCGTTCTCGTAGTCCTGCTCTTCCTGCGTCCCGTCTTTCTTCCGCCGCCAGATCACGTTGATGTCCGTCGGCTCCTGCACCTCGAGGATCAGGCAGCCCGGACCGACCGCGTGCGGGACGCCGGCTTCCACGTTGAAGATATCACCGGCATGCACGGGGATCCGGTGGCAGCAGGCCTCCATCTGTTTCCGGTCGTCCGCGTAGAAGCCCGCTTCGAAGTCCTTCCGTGTGATCCCTTCCTTAAAGCCCAGATACACGTACGGCGCTTCCGCGGCGTCCTCCCGCTTCGCGAGGATGTACCAGCTCTCTGCCTTGCCGAAATCCGAGTCCCACCACTTTTTCGCGTACGGGCGGTCCGGGTGCGTCTGCAGGTTCAGCTGGTTTTTAAAATCAAGCAGCTTGATCAGGATCCCGGTCCGCGGGCCGATCAGCTTAAGGTGTTCCTTTCCGAGCGCGGCTTCCGGGTCCAGGGCGATCGCTTCAAACAGGTATATCTCCCTTCCGTCCGGCAGGACGCATTTCTGGCAGCCGAGATTCGGGTCCCCGCTCTCTTCCGCGCCGGTGATCCGCGTATCCGAGCCGATCCACTCCTCCGGATAGCCGTCGTCTTCCGGATCGGGACTGCCGTGAAAGCGGTTCATCTCCCGTCCGCCCTCATGCGGCGCGCGGGGCAGCCGGTTCATCACAAGTTTCCACGGGATCTCAAAGACGTTCATCTTTTCACCTCTTTTATCGTTCCGCCTGGGGCGGCAGTGTTCCCTTCCAGTGCAGGCGGTGCAGCTCTCCCTTTTCCTGCATTCCTTCAAAATGCTGCTGGCGGAGCGCCTCGTACAGGACGACCGCGACCGAGTTCGCAAGATTTAAGGAACGGATCGATTCGTTCATCGGGATCCGGATGCATCGCTCCTCGTTCTCCACGAGCAGTTCCTCCGGAATGCCCGCGGTCTCTTTCCCGAACATGAGGTAGTCGTCGGGCCGGTAGAAAGGCGCCGTATAGAGCTGCCGCGCCTTGGTCGTCGCCATAAAGATACGTGCGCCCGGGTTCTTTTCAAGGAAGTCCGCATAGTTTT
>CADBQM010000232.1 GCA_902796795.1 uncultured Eubacteriales bacterium | reverse complement strand
TCCGGTGGCGAGCACGAACGAGAAGGATTTTGACAACCTGATGTCCGTTTACCTGGACGCGGTCTTTTCGCCGAACGTCCTGCGGGACGAAAGGATCTTCCTGCAGGAGGGCTGGCACTACGAGCTTGCAGATCCTGCGGGTCCGCTCACGGTCAACGGCGTCGTCTATAACGAGATGAAGGGCGCTTATTCTGATCCGGACAGCGTTCTCGATAACGTGACGCGGGGCGTCCTGTTTTCCGGTACGCCCTACGCCTACGATTCCGGCGGCGACCCGGAGATGATCCCGCAGCTCTCCTATGAAGAGTTCCTTCAGTTTTACCGGAACGCCTACGATCCCGCGAATTCGTTCATCTGCCTTTACGGCGCGCTCGATTACGAAGAAAAGCTCCGCTTCCTCGACCGGGAATACCTTTCGAAAGGGACCGGCGAGAGAAAACCCCTTGAGATCCGGGACCGGGCCCCGTTTACCGAACCGAAGGAGACGGGGGCCTGTTATGACGCAGAGAGCACGGAGGACGGCGCGATCTTTTCCGTGACGAAAGCCGTCGGCGGCCTGACGGACCCGGTCCTTTATCTCGCCTATGAAGTCCTCGGCTATGCGCTGCTGAACGCGCCCGGCGCGCCGCTCCGGGACGCGCTCATCAAGGAGGGCATCGGCACCGAGGTGTACGGCGGCTATGATTCCTCCTGCCTGACCCCGGTATTTTCCGTAACCGTCCGGAACGCAGACCCGGAGGACTTTGAGCGTTTTCAGAAGACGGTGGAGCGGGTGCTCCGGAAGACGGCGGAAGAGGGCGTGCCGGAACGTACGCTGCTTGCCGGCATCAATAATATCGAATTCAGTCTCCGGGAAGGAGACTACGGCCGCATCCCGCGAGGCCTCATTCTGACGGAACAGGTTCTCGAGACCTGGATCCACGACGAGGAGAGCAGCCTGATCCACTTAAAATACGACGATACGATCGCCCGCCTGAAAGCAGCGGTACATTCGGACTTCTACCGGCA
The DNA here is from genome assembly GCA_902796795.1 of uncultured Eubacteriales bacterium. GTDB lineage: Bacteria > Bacillota > Clostridia > Lachnospirales > Lachnospiraceae > UBA1267. The sequence goes on along the minus strand of CADBQM010000232.1, from coordinate 3,556 downwards.
GCTGATCTACGAAGGCCTGCTTTACAACCCGCACAGCGTCACCGTCCGCCTGCTGCCGAAGGAAGGGCTGGCGGCGGAAAAGGAAGAAGCGCTGAAGCAGAGGCTGGACGAAAAGCTCCGTTCCCTTTCCGAAGAAGAGAAGGCGGACCTGATCCGGAAGACCGGGGAACTGAAGGCCTGGCAGTCGGCGGCGGAGACACCGGAAGCCCTGGCCACGATACCGCTGCTCGAAGTGGCGGATCTCAAGAAACTCCCGCTGCCATTTACGAACCGGGAGGAGACGCTTTATGGCGTCCCGCTCATCCTTCATCCGATCCAGACTTCGGGGATCCTCTACCTGGATCTCAATTTCTGTATGGACAGCGTGGAGACCGCGGACTTCCCCTACGTTACGGTCCTGAAGGAACTGTATACGATGCTCGATACCGAGCGTTTTTCCTACCGGGAACTGAACGACGAGATCTCGCTTATCACCGGCGGCATCACGTTTACGACCGACGGCTATGAGACCGAGGACGAACCTTTCCGCCCGATACAGGAATTCTCGGTCCGCGTGAAGACCGTCTATGATAATATCCCGGAGACGGTCGGGCTCCTGAACGAGATCATGAACCGGACAAAATACGACGATCCGGACCGGATCCGGGAAGTGCTCTCCGAGATCCATTCCGGCCTGAAGACCCAGCTTTCCAACGCCGGGAACGCGACGGCCCTCCGCCGCGTCCTTGCGGCTTCCTCGGAAGGCGCCTATGAAGACGAGCTTTTCGGCGGCCTCGGTTTCTTCCGCTTCCTGACGGAGCTCCTGGAGCGCTACGACGAGCGGAAAGAGGAACTGATCAAGAAGCTGCGCTCGCTGAAAGCCCACATCTTCTGCCCGGAGAATTTAAGGATCTCCGCGACTGCCGGCGAGGACGGCCTCTCACGGATGAAAGAAGCGCTGCCACCGCTGCTTGAGACTTTCCCGCGGAGTATCTACCCCCGCGCCGGCCGCGTTTACGATTTCGACCTGGAGAGGGAGGGCATCAGCCTCGCGACGCAGGTCCAGTACGTCGCCATGGGCGGGAACTTCCTGAAGGAGGGCTTCCGCTACACCGGGCACATGCGTGTGCTGAAGACCCTGCTCGGTTATGATTATCTCTGGAACCGCCTGCGCGTGCTCGGCGGCGCTTACGGCGCGAGCAGCGTGATCCGCAGGAACGGCGACATCGGCTTTGTCTCCTACCGCGACCCGAATCTTGAAAAGACGCTGGAAGCGTACCGCGGGATCCCGGATTACCTGGACGCGCTGAAGCTGAAGCCGCGCGATATGCGGAAGTATATCATCGGGACCATCTCCGAATGCGATACGCCCTTAAGCCCGCAGGCCCGCGGACGGCGCTCCTACGACGCCTGGCGCCGCAATGTGGACTATGAGAAGATCCGCCGGGAGCGGGAGGAGATCCTGTACTGCACGGCGGAAGACCTGAAGGCACTGTCGCCGATGCTTCGCCGTGTGCTCGAAAAGAACCGCTGCGCCGTAGTCGGACCGAAGGAAGTACTGGTAAAGAACCGCGCGCTGTTCGAACGGATCTCGAGCCTTACGGGAGAGAACGATGGATAAGGGAAAGTCCGGTTTCGTCACGATCGTCGGCCGGCCGAACGTCGGCAAATCGACGCTGATGAACCATCTGATCCGGCAGAAGATCGCGATCACGGCCAATAAGCCGCAGACCACGCGCGACCGGATCCGCACCGTCTACACGGATGAACGCGGCCAGGTGATCTTTCTGGATACGCCGGGGATCCACAAGGCGAAGACACGTCTCGGGGAGTACATGGTGGAGACTGCCGTAAAAACGGTTCCCGACGCGGACGTCGTCCTCTGGATCGTGGAGCCCGCGGCCAAGATCGGCCGGGGCGAAGAGGAGATCGCGAAGCTGCTCGGGAAGGCGAAGAAACCGGTGGTCCTCGTGATCAACAAGATCGACACCGTGCCGAAGGAAGAGGTTCAGAAGACCGCCGCCGCCTTTGAGGGTATGCTGCCTTTCGAACGCGTGCTCTATGTTTCCGCGCTCCGTTCCGTCCGGACGGAGGACGTGATGGACGCGATCTTCGAACTGCTGCCTTACGGGCCGATGTATTATGACGAAGACACCGTCACCGACCAGCCGATGCAGAAGATCGCGGCGGAGATGATCCGCGAGAAGGCGCTCCGCGCGCTTTCGGAGGAAGTCCCGCACGGGATCGCGGTCGTGACAGACAAGATGCAGCAGCGAAAAGACGGTCTCTGGGAGATCGAGGCCTCGATCTACTGCGAAAAAGAATCCCACAAGGGGATCATTATCGGAAAGGGCGGGCAGATGCTGAAAAAGATCGGCTCGGAAGCCCGCGCCGATATTGAAAAAATGGTCGAAGGCCACGCAAGCCTGCGCCTCTTCGTCAAGGTGCGCAAGGACTGGCGCGACAACACGCTGTACCTGAAGAACCTGGGCTACAGCGACGGGAACGAGTAGGAGGAGAGAAGGTGCAGGATACCGCGGTCCTTTCGGGCATGGTGCTCTCGGAGATGCCGGTAGGCGAAGCCGACCGGCGGGTGGTGCTCATCACCCGCGAGCTCGGACGCATTGCCTGTTTTGCGCGCGGCGCCCGGCGGCCGAAGAGCATGCTGGTCTCCGCGACGCGCTCGTTCGCCTTCGGGCATTTTACGGTCCGGAGCGGGAAAGATGCCTACGTGCTCGTCCACGCGGAGATCCTGGACTACTTTGAAGAGATCGTCACAGATATCTCTTGTTCCGCCTACGCCTGCTATTTCGCGGAGCTTGCGGCTTATTTCACCCGGGACGGACAGCCGGAGAACGAGACGGTCCAGCTTCTGTACAGCGCCCTCACGGCGCTGCGCGGCGGGAAGATGAAAAAGAACCTGATCCGCCGGGCGTTCGAACTGAAGCTGCTTTCCGTCAACGGCCTCGTGCCGGACTATACGGAGGACCAGTTCCCGGCACTTCAGAAGAGCACCCGCTACGCACTGAACTTCACACGGACAAGTGCGCCGAACCTCCTTTTCCGCTTTGACCTGACGCCGGAGGTGGAAGAGGAATATGCGCGGGAAGCCGACCGTCTGCTCGCGCGGGATCTGGACCGCCCGATGAGTTCGCTCGAGCTCCTTTCCGTGCTGGATATCTGAAGCAAAAACACTTGAAAATCAGACCTTATAACAGTATAATGTACTGAATGTAGATACGGAAACCGGTTTTCCGTTACTGATATAAGAGGAGAAATCATTATGAAACGCATGATCCCGATCATTGCCGCCGCGCTGCTTCTTCTTTCAGGTACGCTTCTTGCGGCATGCGGTATTGGAGAAGTCCCGCCGGAACCGGACGAAAAGGTCTACGGCGAGGCGGACGGCAGCATCTATATCTATGCCAATTCCGCGGTAACGGACGTGTTTGTCACGGACTTTGATACCGCAAAATACGATCTGGACGAATTCAAGGGCTATCTTGTCCAGGATATCGAAGCCTACAATGCTTCCGCACCCTTTACGCCCCAGAAGACCGAGACCACGGAAGAGGGC
>CADBQM010000231.1 GCA_902796795.1 uncultured Eubacteriales bacterium | reverse complement strand
GGCGATATAATTCGCCGCCACATGGCCGGCGATATGATTGACGCCGGTCAGCGGTTTCCCGGCAGCGAACGCGATCGCCTTTCCGGCGGATACGCCGACGAGCAGCGCCCCGACGAGACCGGGTCCGTACGTCACCGCGATATGGTCGATCTCCTGCAGCGTAACGCCGGCTTCCGAAAGCGCCTGCCGGATCACGGGGATGATATTCTCCACATGCTTCCGGGAAGCGATCTCCGGCACGACGCCGCCGTAGACGGTATGCAGGTCGATCTGCGAAGAGATCACGTTCGAAAGCACTACGCGGCCGTTTCTTACGACCGCCGCCGCCGTTTCGTCACAGGAGGACTCGATGCCGAGCGTCAGGACGTCTTTTTCCATCATTCATCCTCCTCAAACTGCAGCGTGGTCTGCTGTCCGTCCTTCGGGATCACCGTGCCCGGGAAAAGTGCGTCGACGGCCTGCTGATAGTCCTTCGGCCGGTTCTCCGCCGGGCTGAAATGGGTGAGCCAGAGTTCCTTCGCGCCCGCTTCTTTCGCGAGCATGCAGGCTTCCTGCATCAGCATATGCTTCCGTTCCACGACGTGCGGCAGCCGCTCGACGTCCCCGTACATGCCTTCGAGGATCATGAGGTCCGCGTCCGCACCGTGCTTTACGATCGAGCGCGTGGGGCGGGTGTCCGTGGCATAGAGGACCTTGAGTCCCTTCCGCTCCGGTCCCATGACCATGCTCGGCTTATAGACCATGAGCTCGTCCCGGATCGTTTCACCGTGCTGCAGCCGGTTCCAGTATTTGAGCGGGATCCCTTCTTTTTTTGCGCGCTCCGCGTCGAAACGGCCGGCGCGTTTCACCGATACCGTATAACCGTAGCAGGGCACGTTATGATCCACGCGGAAGGCGCGGATCTCAAAACCGTTCAGCGAGAACGCTGCGCCTTCGCCGGAAAACTCCAGGTATTCGATCTCAAAAGGCAGCTCCGGCGCGACGACGCGCAGCGCGTGTACGACGCGGGTCAGGCCCTTCGGCCCGATGATCCTGAGCCGCTCCTTCCGCTCCGCGTTGCCCATGGAGAGCAGAAGGCCCGGCAGGCCGCTCACATGGTCGCCGTGAAAGTGCGTGAGGCAGATCACGTCGATCGGATTTGCGGAAAAGCCGCTCTTCCGGAGGGCCATCTGGGTGCCTTCGCCGCAGTCGATCAGAAGCTGGCTTCCGTTCAGTCGAAGCAGCAGCGAGGTCAGATAGCGATAATGGAGGGGCATCATTCCGCCCGTTCCGAGAAGACAGACATCCAGCATATGTATTCCTTTATTCTTCTTTGGGAGTCCTGACGTAGATCAGTGCGTCCTCCCGCGGAGCTTCATAGTAATCTTTTCTTCTGCCGACAAAAACAAAACCGTTCTTTTCATAGAGGTGGATCGCCGGCGTGTTGTGTTCCCGGACTTCCAGGAAGAGCTGCGTGACTTTCCGCTCCCCTGCGATCCGGATCACTTCGGCGAGCAGTTCCTGCCCGATGCCGCGGCGCCTGCATTCGGGCGAGACGGCGATGTTCATCAGGTCCCCGTCCTCGAAGACCTGCATCAGGACCGCATAGCCCTGGACGGTTCCCGCCTCTTCCGCCGCAAGCAGCACGTACGGGGTACGGCCGATCAGTTCGTGGAAGTTCTCATACGTCCAGGGGACCGAAAAGCAGCGTTCTTCGAGCGCCATAACGGCAGGGAGGTCCGCTTCCGTCATCCGCCGGATCTTCATGCTTCGCCCCTTTTCAGGCTTTCTTCCCGCTCCCGTTCGGCCTGGGATTTCCGGAGATAGACCGGGACGAAGGCATCGGCGCTGACCGTTTTCCCTTCAAGGAAAAGCTTTTCACCAAGCGCCGCGACCGCTCCGGCCCGCTGATACAGCATGTGCGGCGCCGCGAACAGCGCGCGCGTTCCGAGCGTGTTCTCGATGGCCGTACGGAAGACCGGCACGCCGTCGCCGAGGTAGAAGATCTTCTTCCCGAGCTTCTCTGCCAGCGCGTATGCGTCCCGCATGGCGTCTTCGATGCTCTTTGCCGCAGCGCCTTCGTGGACCGTAAAGCAGCCGTCTTCAAAGCTGTAGAGACCGGTGTAGACCTGGGAGCGCCGGGCGTCCATGATCGGTGCGATCACACAGGCGCTTGAGTAAGCCGCGTAGGCCATCGCGTCGAGTGTCGGTACCGGGACGACCGGCTTATCGACCGCAAAGGCGATTCCTTTCGCCATCGCCGCGCCGATCCTTAAGCCCGTGAACGAGCCCGGTCCTGCCGAGACCGCGACCGCACTGAGCTCTGCCGGGGACGTGTCCGTCATCTTCAGGATCTCGTCCACCATGGGGAGCAGGGTCTCCGAATGGGTCTTCTTAAACGTGACCGTATATTCGGCGCTTAATACGCCGTCTGAAAGAAGCGCCGCGGACGCCGTCAGCGCCGCGGATTCAATGGCAAGCAGCTTCATTCTTCATCCCTTGTGCGTATGGTGATCCGGCGGAAATCATCCGCCTCCTTTTCGTCTTTTTCGATCAGGACCCGGACCGCGGAAGACGGGATCAGCTCCGCGATCAGGCCGGCCCATTCGATCAGCGTCACGCCGTCGCCGAAGAAATATTCTTCGTAGCCGAGCTCGTTCATCTCGCCGGCGTCTTCGATCCGGTAGACGTCAAAATGATATAGGGGCAGCCGTCCGTCCGTATATTCCCGGAGGATCGTAAAGGTCGGCGAAACGACCGCCTCCGTGATGCCGAGGCCTTCCGCGAAGCCCTTGGCAAAGACGGTCTTCCCGGTGCCGAGTTCCCCGTTCAGACAGACAATTTCTCCGGCAGACGCTTTTTTGCCCATTTCACAGCCCAGGGCAAACGTCTCTGCCGGAGAATGCACTTCATAAACTTTTTTCACTTTCAGCGGATCCCCTTCAGTCGTTGTTTTGAGATCTTGTTCTTAAAGAAAACCCGTACCTTGTCGGGACTCACCGAAAACGAGGAAAGCGGAAGAACGTTCGCGTGCACCGCGTCCACGTAGATGATGACCACGCTGGAGAAAAAAGCCACCCGGTAGAGATCGTCGTAACGGGCCGAAGTGGTCCCGACCTCAGTCTGGGAGACCCTGAGCTCTTCCGTATCGAACGCGTAATAGGTCGGTTTTTCAAAGACCGGCTGCCGGATCTGCCGCCCTGCCCTGACGTACAGAAGAAGCGGCATCAGGACAAAGTAAACGAGCGAAACGGCGACCAGGAAGATCCCGCGCCAGTTGCCGGTCACAAGATAGAAGATGCCGCCGCCGAGGGCAAGCAGCCCGACGAAAAGATACAGAAGACCGGTCGGGTTCATATACATATGGTACAGCAGGAAAAGGAACAGGTCCCGCTTCTCAAGCTTTACTTCCGCAGTCACGAATACGTCCGTCCTTTGCTTATGATGCTTCCGAAGTCTGATCGGTGTGGATCCACTTCAGGTACGCGTTCATGAACATGTCGAGCCCGCCGTCCATGACCGCCTGGATATTGCCGGTCTCCGCCTGGGTCCTTAAGTCCTTGACCATCGTATACGGCTGGAAGACGTAGGAACGGATCTGGGAGCCCCAGCCGTTGTCCTTGACCTCGCCGCGGATGTCGGAGAGCTGGTTCATGTTCTCTTCTTTTTTCAGCATATAGAGCTTTGCCCGCAGCATCTCCATGGCCTTATCGAGGTTCTGGAAATGCGAGCGCTCGTTCTGGCACGAGACCACGATCCCGGTCGGCAGGTGTGTGATGCGGACCGCGGAAGAGGTCTTGTTGATGTGCTGGCCGCCCGCTCCGCTGGAACGGTAAACGTCGATCTTCAGGTCATCGTCTTTGATGTCCACGTCCAGGCTCTGCTCGATCACCGGCATCACGTCGCAGGAAACGAACGAAGTCTGGCGCTTGCCCGCGGCGTTGAAGGGGGAGATCCGGACCAGGCGGTGGATGCCGTGCTCAGATCTCAGGTAACCGTAGGCATTTTCTCCGGTGATCTGGATCGTCACGGACTTGATGCCCGCTTCGTCGCCGTCCAGGTAGTCCAGCACCTCGATCTGGTAGCCCTTCTTTTCCGCCCAGCG
>CADBQM010000230.1 GCA_902796795.1 uncultured Eubacteriales bacterium | reverse complement strand
TTTTCCCGCGAGAGCTGATAAATGTTTTTGTTGGCTTTTGTGGAACGCTTGCCCATAAAGATCTCCTGATTCCTTTTCAGCGGTTTATAGGCCGCAGAAGTGATTTATTCAGTATACACAAAAAAGCCTGCTTTGTGAAGAGCGCGGCAAAAAGCGGATCACAGGGATCTGAAAAAAGCGGATTACAGCTGTTTAATTCGCGGAAAACGGACTGGAGACCTGCTCCTTTTTCCTGTATAGTAGAGGTCGTGAAGCAGGAAAAGCTTCACAGGATCTTAAAGGGGCAGCGCCCCGTTTTTTAAAGGAAAAGGAGGAATTTATGGAACCCTGGGTTTATGCACTCATCATTGCGGTAGTGATCGCACTCGCCGTTATCATCGCGAGCGGCTATGTAAAGGCACCGCCCGACAAGGCGTTTATCATATCGGGCCTGAAGAAAGAGCCGAAGATCCTGATCGGCCGGGCCGGCATCAAGCTGCCTTTCCTGGAGAGAAAGGACACGCTGGTCCTGAAGCAGATCAGCATTGACATCAAAACGAACGGCTACGTCCCGACGCTCGACTTTATCGGTGTGGACATCGACGCCGTGGCAAAGGTTCGTGTGAAGACCGACCCCGAAGGCGTAAAGCTCGCCATGAAGAACTTCCTCAATATGAATGAGGAGCAGATCATGGCAGCGCTCACAGACTCGCTGCAGGGTAACATGCGTGAGATCATCGGTACCGTAAAGCTGAAGGAACTGAATACCGACCGGAAGAAATTCGGTGACGAGGTACAGTCTAAGGCACAGACCGACATGAACGCGCTGGGCATCGACATCATCTCCTGCAACATCCAGCGGATCGAGGACGAAAAAGGCCTGATCCTGGCGCTCGGCCAGGACAACATGTCGCAGATCCAGAAGGACGCGTCGATCGCAAAGGCGCAGGCCGACCGGGACGTCGCCATCGCGGAAGCGGAAGCGAAGCGGGTCGCGAACGAAGCCCAGGTCGCGGCGGCGACCGAGATCGCGGCAAGAAAGAACGATCTCAGGATCCGGGAAGCGGAACTGAAGCGGGAATCGGACGTCAAGCAGGCGGAAGCCGACGCGGCGTACCAGATCCAGCAGCAGGAACAGCGGAAAACGATCGAGATCACGACCGCGAACGCGAACATCGCCCGTCAGGAGCGGGAGATCGAACTGAGAAAGAAAGACGTCGAAGTCACCGAGCAGACGCTCGAAGCGGAGATCAAAAAGAAAGCGGAGGCCGAAAAGTTCGCAAGAGAGCAGAAGGCACAGGCCGAGCTCTTCGAGCGGCAGCGGAAGGCAGAAGCGGAGAAATTCGAGCGTGAGAAAGCCGCGGAAGCGCTGAAGGTCCAGGCGGAAGCGGAAATGTATGCCAGAGAAAAAGAAGCCGCCGGTATCCGGGCCGTCGGTGAAGCGGAAGCGAAGGCCATCGAAGCGAAGGGCGTCGCGGAAGCGGAGGCGATGGAAAAGAAGGCAGAGGCCATGAAGAAATACGGCCAGGCGGCCATGGTCGAAATGATCGTGCGGGCACTGCCGGAAATGGCCGGTGCGGTCGCGAAACCGCTCGAGAACATCGACAAGGTCACGATCATCGACGGCGGCGGCCAGGACGGAAACGGCGTCGGCAGCATGAGCACCTACGTACCGAACGTACTGGCAAAGACGATCGAAACGATGAAGGAGCTGACCGGGCTCGACATCGTGGAGGTCATGAAGGCGAATACCTACGATGCGAAGGTCAACCGGAACATCACGGTGAACGGCCTCAGCGAGGCGGATGAAAGCGCGAAAAGCGCCGCAGCCGCCGCAGTCATGAAGGAAGGCCTGGAGCCCGCAAACTAAGGCGGGAAGGCCGGAAAACCGGAAATAAGCCCGAAGGCGGGCAAAGAAAAGCGGACGGTGATGAGCCGTCCGCTGTTTTTATTCCTGCAGCCTGCCTTGTGCGGTCACAGCAGCAGTTCCGCGATCTGGATCGTATTCAGCGCGGCGCCCTTGCGCACCTGGTCGCCGGCGACAAAGAGATTCAGGCCGCGCGGATTCGTGAGGTCTTCGCGGATGCGGCCGACGAGCGTGATGTCCTTGCCGGAGGTGAGGAGCGGCATCGGATAGACTTTATTCGGCAGATCATCCTCGAGGAGGATGCCCTCCGCGTGGCGGAACGCTTCCTTCGCTTCTTCGACCGTGATCTTTTCCTTTGTCACGATCGTGGCGCTGATCGAGTGGCTGCGCATGACGGGCACGCGCACGCAGGTGCAGCTCACGAGCATTTCCGGCAGATGGAGGATCTTGCGGCCCTCGTTCTGCATCTTCATCTCTTCGGTCGTATAGCCGTTGTCCAGGGGACTGCCGATCGAAGGAATGACGTTGTAGGCCAGCGGATAGGGGAAGACCTTCGGTTCGTAGGTCTCGCCGTTCTGGTACGCGGCGATCTCCTCCGCAAGCTCGATCGGGCCGCCGGCGCCCGCGCCGGAAGCCGCCTGGTAGGTCGAGGCCACGATGGTCTCGATGGGGCTTAAACGGTTCAGGACACTGGCCGCCATCAGCGTGATGATGGTGGAGCAGTTCGGATTGGAGATGATGCCCTGGTGCCATTTCACGTCTTCGGGATTGATCTCCGGGATCACGAGCGGCACCGTATCCAGCAGGCGGAAGGCGCTCGAATTATCGACGAAGACCGCGCCGGCTTTCACGATCGCGGGCGCGAACTGCTTCGCGACCGGGTTGTCCGCGGCGCCGAGCACGATATCGACGCCTTCGAACACGTCGTCCGCGGCTTCGATGAGCGTGATCTCTTCTCCCTTAAAGGTGAGCGTCTTGCCGGCGCTCCTTTTGCTGGAGAGCAGGGTCAGTTTTTCGATCGGAAAATCTCTTTCTTCCAGGATCTTCAGCATTTCCCGTCCGACGGCGCCGGTCGCGCCGAGGATCGCCACATTCTTTTTCATCATTTTTTCTCCTGTTCTGAGAAGCTGCTGTACAAAACGCGGATCGCTTCTTCGTAATCCTTTTCCTTGACGCCGATCAGGATGTTCAGTTCTTCCGGCCCCTGGAGGATCATGCGGATGTTGATGCCGTGCTCGCCGAGCGCGGTGAAGATCTTGCCGGA
>CADBQM010000229.1 GCA_902796795.1 uncultured Eubacteriales bacterium | reverse complement strand
CAGCAGCGGGCTCGGCTGCGTCGTCGTCCCGGAGCTTGGCGGGAAGATCGTCTCACTTTTGATGAAGGAGAAGCAGTGCGAGCTTGTTGCGGTGCCGACGCGGCCGCTGTTTCCCACGGACGAAGAGCCGCCTTCTTTCGGGCGGCACGGGATCGCCGGCTTGGACGACTGCTTTCCGAACATTGACGCGGAAGCGATCGAATTCACGGCGGAGGAGCTATCCGTACCAGGATACGAAGAACAGTGCAGCCGCCGTCTTTCCTACCCGGACCACGGCGAGATCTGGAGCCGGAAGATGCGTATTGCAGAACAGTCTGCGGATGCACTGAAACTCGTGTATGACAGCGGGGCTTTCGGCTATCATTATGAAAAGACGTACAAATTGTGCGGGGATCAGCTGCGGCTGCACTGGGAGATCACGAACACCGGCGCGCAGGCGCTGCCCTGCATCTGGACCTTCCACGGCCTGATGCGTTTTGAAAAGGACTCAGAACTGGTCTATCCGACGGATATCCGCAGGTTCCAGCTCGTGTATCAGCTCCCGGGGCCGGGAGAAATGAACCGCATGGTGGAATACTCCGTAAGCGCAGGGCCGGATCCGGCGGCAAGGAACGAAAGCCCGGATGCGGATCAGGACCTGCAGGGCGGCACCCCGACCCTCGACCGTTTCCCGCAGGGCGGCACCCCGACCCTCGACCGTTTCCCGCAGGGTGATACCCCTTCCTGCCTGAAGTTTTACACCCCGGAGCAGGTGAAGGACGGCCGCTGCAGCGTGATCCATCCTTCGGACGGCGTGCGGGTCAACATAAGCTATGACGCGGACAAACTGCCCTGGCTCGGCGTCTGGATCGACGACAACGTCTACGGCAAATGCCGCAACTTTGCGTTCGAGATGACGAACGGCTATTTTGATAAGGTCAGCCGGGCGAAGGCGAACGGGAAACTCTGCATTCTCGCGCCGGGCGAAAAGCTGGCGTTCCAGGTCACGATCGAAGGGGAGGAGATCTGAGGTTCGCGAAGCGGCCGGATCAAAATAAGTAAAAACGCGTAAGATGAAAAAATACCTGTTTCCTATCATCATGCTGATCGTCTTTGAGACGATCGCCATTACACTGTGGCTGACGAAAGACAACATCTTTTATCTGTTCAACTTCAGCTACATCGGCTGCTCGATCGCGCTGGGGATGTTTCTGCTCATCCGGAAACACAAACATGCCCGGCGCATCGTTCAGCTGTTGGTCGGCCTTTATATGTTGGTCTATCTGGGCCTGATCTGCCGGGAGAATATGCAGATCGAAGGCTTCTGGTACTATCTTTTCACGGGAGTCTTTGAGGCGGCGACGATCCACTACGCGGTCGCAAAGATCTTCGGGCCGCTGCTTTTCGGAAGGGGCTGGTGCGGGTATGCCTGCTGGACGGCGATGGTCCTGGATTTCCTGCCGTATAAGGCGCCGTCGGGCCCCCGTAGGAAGCTGGGGTGGATCCGCTATATCACCTTTGCCTTGTCGTTGATCTTTGTCGCTGCGCTGTTTCTTACTCATGTCGGCAATATCGGGAAGATCATGTTCTGGGCGTTCATCATCGGCAATGTGCTGTATTATGCCGTCGGGATCGTCCTTGCCTTTGTTTTTAAGGACAACCGGGCCTTCTGCAAATACGTCTGCCCTATTACGGTATTCTTAAAGCCAATGAGTTATTTCGCTCTGGTCCGTGTGAAATGCGACAGGAGCAAGTGCGTCAGCTGCGGAAAATGCAGACGCGTCTGTCCGATGGATGTTGACGTAACAGATAATTCCAGGAAAAGGAAAAACGGGACAGAATGCATCCTCTGTATGGAATGTGTGAAGAACTGTCCAAAGAAAGCGCTGTGATCCAATCGGGGAAAATCAGAAGAAATAAGCGAAACGTAAAACGGAAGGGAGCCTGCAGACCATGGTCACGCTGCTTGCCGACACTTCTAAAGTCGAATACCTTTTTGCGGGCTGGGAGGATACGATGATCCGGTCCTGCCTGCAGCAGGTCATGGGGCAGATCTTCGTGACCGATCCGGAAACGCCCGTTTCCGCGATGGCGTATGCCGGCTGTTTTGCTTTTTACGCGGGGAGGCCGGACGCGGAACTGGTGCGTAAGAAGCCGCCGGGCTTTGTGATCATGACCCCGCAGGACGCGGCCTGGGCTGCTTTGATCGAGGCCTGTTTTCCAAAGGCAAAAAAGATCACCCGGTACGCGATCAAAAAAGATACTAAATTTGATCCGGACCATCTGCGGCGCCTGGCGGACATGCTGCCGGCGGGGTATGAGATCCAGCCGATCGACGGCGCGCTTTACGATCAGTGCCTTAAGGATCCGATGACAGAGGACTTTGTCTCTTCCTTCAAGAGCAGGGAACAGTTCCTCCGGCTCGGGCGGGGCATCGTTATCCTGAAGGACGGGAAGATCGTCTCCGGCGCCTCGTCCTATTCACGTTACAACGAAGGCATCGAGATCGAAGTTGACACCGCCCGCGAAGAGCGCCGGAAGGGGCTCGCCACCGCCGCCTGCGCCGCACTGATCCTCCGCTGCCTGGACGAAGGTCTGTACCCGAGCTGGGATGCTGCGAACATGAATTCCGTGCATCTGGCCGAAAAGCTCGGCTACGAATTCAGCCACGAATACGTTTGTTACGAGGTGGAATAAACAGCAACAGAAATAGCAGGTTTGCAGGATTATGTTGCTTGATCTGAGCATGTGGCCTGCATAAAGCAACGGAAATTGTCGAATTGCTGAATTGTGTTGCCCTAATCAGCCTGCAAGGCATGTCTAGAGCAACGGAAAGAGCAAGTTAGTTGATTT
>CADBQM010000228.1 GCA_902796795.1 uncultured Eubacteriales bacterium | reverse complement strand
GAAACGCCCGGAGAATAAAGGCAAGGTCATCGTCGCCCTGCTGCCGGACAGCGGGGACCGCTACTACTCCACGCCGCTGTTCACCGGTGCATAAACTCCCCCCTACTCATAGTATTGTTCGATCCCGCCGCAGCCGCTGATATGCTGGCCGCGGCGGGTCTTTTCGATAAAGCTCCTGCGCCATCTGTTATAGGCCGACCTCCGGCAGGCAGTGCATCTGTGTCCTGCCGAGGATACGGAAGCCCTCTGCTTTTCCCTTGAAATGCTGCAGGCCGTAGACGCTTTCCCGGATCTTCAGATACCGTGCCACCTCATTGAACGCGTCCGAATCCTTCGGAAACTGGCTTTCGTGGCAGAGGATCGCTTCGAACTGTTTTTCCCGGAAGCCGCTCGTTTTCACAAAGCGGTTCGGCCGGGCAGTCATGTAAAAGGCCGCCGCTTCCACCGGCGCGTTCTTCGCCCCATAACTTCCCATGATGTCTTCGAAAGGCGCAAAGAAAGCGAGCCGCCGGACCGCTTCTCCGACGTTCAGATGGTCCGTGTGGCATTCGTTCGGTACCGCAGGATCCGGGGCGAAGACGATATCCGGCTGCACTTCGCCGATGACCCGCGCGATCCCCTTCTTCAGTTCCTCCGGGTCATACAGGCCGCCGTCCGAAAGGCCCAGGAAGCGGACGTCTGTGACCCCGAGCGCCGCTGCCGCCCGGATGCTTTCTTCCTTCCTGAGCGCCGCAAGCTCATCTGGGCTGATCTTCTCCGTGAGATTTTCAAAACCGAAGCGGCCGTCCAGGCAGATGAGGAAGCTGACTGCTTTCCCGGCCGCCGCAAGCTTTGCCGCCGTCGCGCCGGCACCGATCTCGATATCATCGGGATGCGGACCGACAAAAAGGTACCGGCCGAAGGCTTCCGCCTTCGGTGCCGGTACCGCCGTCTTAATGATGAAGGACATCAGGCTCATGATTCAAACGTAAATTCCTTTGCGAGTACGTTGTTGTGCGTCCAGTGTTCCGCCTCCGCGTTGCCGACGGTCGCCCGCGCAAAGATCTGATGGCGTCCCGCTTCCGCCGTCCAGGCGACACGATAATAATACGGCATGCCGAAAGGCACGTTGGAAACAGCTTCAAAGCTTTCGCCGGGCTGGAGCACCGGAAGCGGCACGTAGGACCTGGCAATGAGATTGTCGCCGTCTTCGCTGAACTGGACGTAGATCGTCCCCCTGGGCGGGGTCGGCGCATCGCCGACGTTTGTTACGACAGCGGAAAGCAGCAGTTCGTTTCCGGCTTTTGCTTCGCCGTTCAGGCAGACGTCCGTGACCGCAATATCCCAGGTGGGCACATGTTCTTCCGTGCGCATTTTCACGTCACATACCGCAACGCACTGCGAAGCCGCAAGTTCGCCGGGCGTGAAGCAGTAGGTCGCCGCCGTCTTCGCGGGCTGGCTGAGAGATGCTTCCGCACCGCCGCATCTTAAGACAAAGGACTGCTCGTCGTCGGTCTCATTCAGAACGACCACGGCGATATGTCCGTCCTTCGGGTCCTGAAAAGCCACGGTCGTGACCCAGGCGCGGTCGCCGTAGGAAGAATCGACACGGACCATATCCCGCTGAAAATACTTCGTGAACTGGCCGTAGATGCCGAAGGAGGCATTCTTCGTAAGCGCCTTCGGGTCCTTCCGAAGCGTCGTAAAGAAGTTGTCCCTGCCGGGCATGCGCCTGCGGCCGCCGTAGACGAAGGGGTTGCCGCCGTAAACGTGCGGGCCGCCGAATTCGTCGCTCATGGTCGTCCACTGCAGATACGAGCGCGCGCCGTTCCTGAGCTCCCGGAGAAGGTTGTTCATATCCGTTACGGAAAGGATGGTCCGCTCCGTCATATAGAACGGGACGTCCGGATATTCTTTGATGAGCTCGCTCATGACGTAGGGGTCGCCGCCGTAATCGTGGAAAGCGACCGCGTCCAGCGCCTTCCGGCATTCCTCGTCCTCCAGCATGGGCTTCACAAAGAAATCGCTCATGTCAAAGTTGTGGTCGTAGACCCAGATCTGCGTATCGAGACCGGCCGCGTCGAATTCACGGCGCATGGCCAGGATGACCTCCTTCTGCATCCACCAGGTCATCCGCGTCGCCGGCGTCGCGCGGTCGTTGCCGGTCAGGCTCTCGTTCTGCGGCGTCACCGCATAGAGGTCGATCCCCTGCTCCTTATAGGCAAGTACGGTCTTCGTGAGATACCTGGCGTAGACCTCATAGCAGGCGGGATCCATGCGCCCGTACATGATGGAATCATTTTCTTTCATCCAGGCAGGCATGCCCCAGACGGAACCCAGGAACTTAAGCTCCGGATTGACCTTCAGGCAGCGCCGGGCGAGTTCAAAGAAGCCGCGGTCGATATCCCGCTGGACCGAGAAATGCTCGAGGTTCCAGTCCTTCTCCCCCTTCGGCATATCGTCGTAGGTGTAGAAATCCGGCGTGACTTCCCAGTCCGTAGAACCGAAGGGCAGCCGCATGAAGTTCCAGCCGGCGCCCTTTTCGGGATCAAAGAGCTGCTCCAGCACGTAATCCTGGTCTTTCGGGTCCAGTCCATAAAATGCGTTCAGGTCTGTGTCCGTCCAGATGCTGCCCATGCCGAACATGGGCTGATACGTCTTTGCGGGATCAATGACGATCGTGTTCTTTTCGTCGCTGTCCGGGCCTGCCTTACGCATCTCAACAGGTTCCTGTGCTTCAAAACAGCGGCCTTTTTCCGAGTACGAAACTGTAGCGAAAACTGTATCTTTCATCGTTTTCTCCTTCCTCTGTGCTCCTTTTTCCGCTTTTGCCGGCATACCTTAACAGGCCGGATCAGCAGCCTTTTCTTCCGTTCTTGTGATCGTCGAGCGAGCAGGCCGCCGCGCTGCCATATTCGACAAGGCCCGCATCCGCCGGATCGACGGAGATCCTGCCGTCTTCAAACACGAACGCGGGAACGCCGACGTCGCCGATCGCCTTCAGATGGTCAAACACCGGTTCTTTGTCCCGCATCCGGATGAAGGTCCCCAGGCTGCGGATGTTCTCGCCGATATTGATGTATTCAAATTCATCTTTCCTGTCCTTGACCTGCTCGTAGATATAATCACAATAAGGACAGGTGGGCATTCCGTAGATCTTGATCATTCTGCACTTCCTTTCATTGAT
>CADBQM010000227.1 GCA_902796795.1 uncultured Eubacteriales bacterium | reverse complement strand
TCCGGCAGGCGATGGCAGAACGGGAGAAAGAAAACGCCGAAAAGGAAGAGTAAACTGCATTTGGGCAGTAATGCGAAAAGACGGAGGTGATGAGCCTCCGTCTTTATCAATTTCTTGTACACGACATGCGTCTGCCTGGCAGAGGAGGAACAGCGTTATTACCGGATCTTCTCAAACACCGGGATCTTCTCCAGCGGTGCCGGCACGGTGACGTACTTGCCGCCTTCGTAGACGGTTCCGTCCTCCACGTCGCGCCAGCTGCCTTCCGGCAGATAGACGCTTCGCGCGCTGACACCCGGCTCAAGCACCGGCGCAACCAGATATTTGTCCCCGAACATGTACTGATCCTTTAAAAGCGCACAGTTTTTGTCTTCCGGGAAGACGTAGAACATGCCGCGCATCAGGGGCTTTCCGGTCTCGTGCGCGTCTGCCATCAGGCCGCGGACGTAGTCCCGGAGCTCCTCGCGGCGCCCCATGTACTTCGTAAGGATCGCATACGCTTCTTCGCCGTAGCTCCAGACTTCATTGTCGCCGCCGGAGGAGAGCACCTGGGCGCCGTCTTTCCGGAAGACCTTTTCGCCGGGCTTGCGGTCGCCATGCAGGCGCATCACCGGGCAGTAGCAGCCCCACTCAAACCAGCGGATGAGCAGCTCGCGGAAGGCCGGATCGTTGATGTTCCCGTCGTGGAAGCCGCCGATATCGGTGGTCCACCAGGGAATGCCGGCTGCGCCCATGGAAAGGCCTGCGCAGATCTGGCGGCGGAAGTCCTCCCAGCGGCTCATGATATCGCCCGACCAGACGAGCGCGCCGTAGCGCTGGCTGCCCGCCCAGGCGCAGCGTACGAGGTTGACCGGATTCTCCTGTCCGGCTTCGACCATGCCCTCATAGAAGGTCCGCGAATAAGCCTGCGGGAAAACGTTGCCGACCTGCTGGTTGCTGCCCAGATAGTAGCGGTAGTTGCGGTATTCATAGGTACCGTATTCCGGTTCGGCTTCATCAAGCCAGAACACCCGGATGCCGTCATCGTAATAATTCTTTTTGATCTTCTTCCAGACGTACTGCCGCGCCCGCGGATTGGTCGCGTCAAAGAACATGCTGTCTTCCACAAAGCGCATGCCGACCTGTTCGCCGTATTCCGCGCGGACCAGGAGCCCCTGCTGCAGCATCTCCGGATAGTTCTCGCTCGTGAGCGCGACCTGCGGCCACACGCTGACCATGAGCTCGATGCCGTATTCCTGGAGCTCCTTCACCATTGCCTTGGGATCCGGGAAGAATTCCGGATCGAAGCGGTAGTCGCCCATGTGCGGCCAGTGGAAGAAGTCGATGACGATGACGTCGATCTTCAGGCCGCGGCGATGGTACTCCCGCGCCACGTCAAGGAGCTGCTCCTGGTTCCAGTAGCGCAGCTTGCACTGCCAGAAACCAAGCCCGTATTCGGGCATCATCGGCGCAAAGCCGGTCGCCATCGCGTAATGCAGGCTGATCTCCGCCGGTGTGTCGCCCGCCGTGACCCAGTAATCCAGCTGCTTCGTGGATTCGGCTGTCCAGGTCGTCCGGTTCAGGCCAAAGCTCACGCTGCCGATCGCCGGATTGTGCCACAGGAAGCCGTAGCCGCGGCTGGAGATCACAAAGGGGACGCTCGCCTGGCTGTTGCGGTGCGCGAGCTCCAGCGTGCTGCCTTTCCAGTCCAGGACTTCTTCCTGATACTGGCCCATGCCGTAGAGATGCTCGTCGAGCCCGTCAAAGGTGGCGGTCAGGTGGAAGTCGCCGCCCAGGTACGGGTCGAATTTGCGTGCCTTCAGCGCAAGCGCGCCGCCGGCGTCGGTCTCGCGGAGCAAAAGCTCGCCCTTTTCGTTATAGAAGGAAAGACGGGAGCGGCTGTGCCAGCCTTCGACGATGATCTCGCAGCGCAGCTTGCCGTTCGTGATCTCTGCACGGGTATCCTCGATGCAGATCTCCGCCTCCGAAGGGACGGGATCCAGCAGTGCAAAGCGGGTGTCGAGCACCTCTCCCTGGATCGTGGAACGGACGCGCAGGCTGTCCGGTCCCCAGGGCGTAACAAAAAGGGTCTCGCCCTGGTTCCTTAAGACCAGGGAATCATCGATCTGTTCAAAAAAACGCATGAAAAAACCTCCTTGCAGATCGTGTTTCCTGAAACTTTACAGCCCCGCAAAAACTTTCATCGCTGCCTTAACGTTATCCTTCATGGCTTCGCGGGCAGCACCGCTGATCGCGGCAAAGAAGATCGGCTTCGCGGGATCCGCTTCTTCGACGGCCTTCTTCGCGGCTTCACCGCCGGCCTTGTTCATGTAGGTGAAATAGTTGATCTTCCGGACGCCGGCTTCGATCGACTTGCGGTAGTCCTCCGGAGAAACGCCGGAACCGCCGTGCATGACGACCGGGATGCCGCCGGTCTTTTCACGGACCTTGCGGACGACGTCGAAGTCGAGCTTCGGCTCGGTCAGATAGATGCCGTGCGTGGTGCCGAAAGAGCAGGCCAGGGCTTCGACCTTGGTCTCGCGGACGAATTCCGCCGCCTGGTCGGGATCGGTGTAGATCTTGGTATCGTCGCCGCCGGCTTCGCCGGTGCCGGATTCACGCTTGCCCATGGAACCGAGCTCCGCCTCCAGCGATGCGCCGGTCCGGTAAGAAAGCATGCGGGCTTTCTTGGTATTCTCCAGGTTCTCCGCGTAAGGCAGGGTGGAACCGTCGTACATGACCGAAGTAAAGCCAAGGTCCAGGCATTTGTCCACACACTCCAGCGTATTGCCGTGGTCCAGATGGACGCAGACCGGGACGCTGGCGCGCTTCGCGAGCTCGACCATCACCGGGCCGATCACGTTCAGCGGGGTCAGGCGCTGCTGGCCTTCTGCAAGCTGGATGATCACCGGCAGATCCAGTTCTTCCGCGGCGCCGATGACGGCTTCCACGCACTCCAGAAGCGGGGTGTTGAACGAACCGATCGCGATCTTCTTTTCTTCCGCGATCTCAAGGACGTGTTTCATTGTGACAAGCATAAGGTACCTCCTGTATGTGTTTTACTGCTTTATTACTTACGGTTTTTCTCGCTCACGGCAAGCGTCCGCGCGGCGGCGTCCGTAAACGTGATCGGGTCAAAGCCGGAAACTTCGGAATACATCGTATCATTTAGCGGTGCTGCCCACTTCTCCGGCACAGTGCCGAGATACGCGCCCATGATGCTGCCGACGGTCGCGCCGTTGCAGTCGGTATCCCAGCCGGTGAGCACGGCGTTCGTGATCGCGCGCTCATAATCGCCGTCCGATGCCAGCACGCAGGCGGCGACACAGGCCGCGTTGTTGATCGTATGGACGCAGTCGTACTTGCCCCACTTTTCCCAGAGCCTGCGGCAGAGTTCTTCCGGATCCACTTCCGGGCCTGCCCAGGAAAGCGTATCTGCGATCGCTTCATAGAGGCGCGACTTCTTCGGTACATAGCGGAGACCGGTCTCCACGATCTCACGGAGACTGTCTGCCGTAAAGGCAGCAGCGATCATCGCAGCCACGAACATCGCGCCGTAGACGCCGTTCTTCACATGGGAGAGATGCGCGTCTTTGTACGCCAGCTTCGCTGCGGTAAGCGGATCGCCAGCAGCGGCATAGCCGTAGGCGTCGACCCGGATCTGGGCGCCGATCCACTCCCGGTAAGGATTCTGATAGGTATTCACAAAGCGGATGCGCTTCTCCGCATCCGCCGGTTCCTGCGGATGCAGGTGGTTCGTCACCGCCGCAAAGTTCAGGTAAGCCTGCGTCTCCGCCGTGCAGCACATCCGGTAGGGCAGGTTCTTGTGCCAGAGCTCCCCGACGTCCCAGGTAGAGAACGCGAAGCCCTTTTCCTCCATCAGTTTCAGCCCGAGCACCGTATAACGGACGTCGTCGTCTGATTCCATGAAGCGGATATTTTCACGCTGGCTCTTCGGACACACGAGATGCAGGCCGTTTTCCTCCGCCCGGCTGTGCGCAGGCGTATAGAAATCGATCGGATAGGCGTCCGCACCTTCAAACCATGCCTTCACATAGTCAAAGCCGGTCTTTCCGTCCGCGCCTGCCATATAGGGGTGGCATTCCACCGGCTTCCCGAGCGCGCAGCCCGCAGCCCGGCCGGTCCAGGCGGCATGGAGCTTCTTTAAGTAAGACGCGCGGTCCCTCAGCAGGACGGTCTTCGCTTCTTCCGCTGCATCCGAAGCCGCCAGGATCTTTTCGAGCGTATCCGGCTCTTCGTAGGCAAAGTCCGGACGGCGCGGCAGCTTCTTCAGCGCCGCAAGCGCCGCCGCATAAGCCGCCGGATCGTTCAGCGCTTCCGGCGCGAAATGCGCGGCTTCCCGCGTATCAAAGCCTTCTTCTTCGAGCTGCTTCAGCTCCATTTCATACATGACGTGGTTTCTTTCCCAGCCCATCAGACTGCCCTCCGTTTTTATTGCTTTTCGGACGCAAGCGCCTCTAAGAACATCTTACCACCCCGCCGGATTCCTGCAAGCGTTTTCTTGCCCGAGCCTCTTTCTCTTCGGACGCCCTGGGGCTGCCCGGACGCCCTTCGCTCGAGTTTGATGCCGTCACCAGGACGCCTTGCACTCGAGGTTTATGCCGTCGGCGCATTATTAGCGCCTCCTTGCATAAAGGCTCGAGCGCTGCGGCTGTATCAGATACTCTCCGCGGCTTGAAATCTTATTTTGACGCCCTCCCGTGGCGGGACGCCGACCCAAGGGGCTTGAAAAGCAAGTTGGGTCGGTGCGGAAAGCCGCATTTGAGGCCTCTCGAAGGGGTGCAGTCCGACCTTCGGGGCAGAAATGGCAAGTCAGGTCGGGGTATTTACCTCATTTCAAGCCCTTCGAAGCTGCCAAAATCCGACCTGGCGGCAGAAAAAAGCAAGTAAGGTCGGAGTGGAAGGCCCGTTTCAAGCTACTTGAAGCCGCCAAAGTCCGACCCAGTGGTAGAAAAAAGCTGTTTGGGTCGGACCGGAGCGTTTCCGGCAGCGCCCAGAAGCTAAAATAGTCCGAACTGCCGGTCAATATAAGCTTGTTAGGTCGGACCGGAGCGTTCATGGCGGCACTCAGAAACCTAAATACGACCCTTGGCCAGAGTTCGCC
>CADBQM010000226.1 GCA_902796795.1 uncultured Eubacteriales bacterium | reverse complement strand
GTGTAGTCCATCATGAACATATGGTCTGTAAAGTATTTGCCGAAGCCGAGCTTCGAAGCTTCCGGCTTCTCTTTCATCGTTTCTGCGCGTGTGACCGAGATATTCATTTATGTTCACCTCACTCTTCGTAGTTTTTGCCGATCTCCATCATCTTCCTGTTCAGCTCGAGGAGATCCTGGTGCCGGGCGGAGACACATTTCTGAAGGGCCGTATCCACCGTCTCTTCGTTGTATTCACCGAGCTCGGCGAGCAGTCTGCCGACGAGCACCATGTTGGCAAGTGTCGACGTGCCGTTCTCATCCGCGAGACGGGTCGCAGGCACGTATAAGACGCTGACGTCCGTACGCTCGACCTTTCGCCCGATCAGGCTCGAATCCACCAGGATCAGTCCGCCGGGCTTCACCGCGGGCTCGTAGCGGTCCAGCGAAGGCAGGTTCATCGCGACGAGCACGTCCGGATGCAGTACGATCGGCGCGCCGACCGGTTCATCGGAGATGATGACGCCGCAGCTCGCGGTGCCGCCGCGCATCTCCGGGCCGTAGGAGGGCAGCCAGCTGACGTTCTTGTCTTCGATCAGTCCCTTATAGGCCAGGACCTTTCCGGAGAAGAGCAGGCCCTGTCCGCCGAATCCGGAAAAAAGGAATTCTCTCTTCATTCTGCGGCCTCCTTCTTATACATCGGCCCGATACCTGCACTGCGGTCCTTGTAGACGCCGAGCGGGTAGTAGGGGATCATCTTCTCGTCGATCCACTGGAGCGCCTTTTCCGGCGTCATGCCCCAGTTGGTCGGGCAGGAGCTTAATACTTCGATGAGCGAGAAGCCTTTTTTGTCGATCTGGTTCTGGAAGGCCTTCTTGATCGCCCGCTTCGCGTTCCGTACATTGCGTACGTTGTTCACCGTGACGCGCTCTAAGTATTCCGGCCCGTCAAGCTCCGAGAGCATCTCGCAGACCTTCACGGGATAACCGCAGGCATTCACGTCGCGCCCGTAAGGCGAGGTCTGGGTGACCTGGCCGGGGAGCGAAGTCGGCGCCATCTGGCCGCCGGTCATGCCGTAGATCGCGTTGTTGATGAAAACGATCGTGATATTTTCGTTCCGCGCCGCCGCGTGTACGGTCTCTGCCGTGCCGATGGAAGCGAGGTCGCCGTCGCCCTGGTAGGTAAAGACGATCAGATTGTCGGGATCGGAACGCTTGACGCCGGTCGCGACTGCGGGGGCACGTCCGTGTGCGGCTTCGATCATATCGCAGGTGAAATAGTCATAGGCCATGACGGAGCAGCCGACCGGCGCGATGCCGACGGTCCTGCCCTCGATGCCCAGTTCGTCGATCACCTCCGCGACCAGCCGGTGCACGATGCCGTGGGTGCAGCCGGGGCAGTAGTGCATCGGGATATCCGCGAGAGACTTCGGTCTTTCAAATACTGTCATCTTCAGTTCCCTCCCTTCTTTGCGGCTTCCACGATCGCCTGGTAGACCTGTTCCGGCGAAGGGATCATGCCGCCGACGCGGTTCACCAGTGTGACCGGTGCCTGTCCGTTCACGGCGAGCAGGACGTCTTCGATCATCTGGCCCATGGAAAGCTCCACGGAGAGCACGGCCTTCGTATGCGGCAGCACGCTCTTGAATGCCTTATCCGGGAACGGCCATACGGTGATCGGGCGGATCAGGCCGGCTTTGATGCCGTTTGCGCGGGCTTCGTCCACCGCGTTCCTGGAAACGCGGGCGGCGATGCCGAAGGCGGCGATCACGATCTCCGCGTCGTCCGTCAGGTACATCTCTGCCTTCGCTTCCTTCTCTTTGATGAGTTCGTAACGGGCATAGCGGTCCAGGTTGCCCTGTTCCAGTTCTTCCGGAACGAGGTAGAGCGAGTTGACGATATTGTGCGGCCGGGCCATTTTGGTACCGGTCGTAGCCCAGGGCTTTGCCGGGGGTTCCTTCACTTCAAAATCAAAGCTGACGGGCTCCATCATCTGGCCGGTCGTGCCGTCCGCGAGGATCATCGCCGTCATGCGGTACTCGTCCGCAAGCTCGAAACCGCGGATCGTCAGCTCCGCCATCTCCTGGACGGAAGCCGGCGCGAGCACGATCATGTGATAGTCGCCGTGTCCGCCGCCGCGGGTCGCCTGGAAATAGTCCGACTGGGACGGCTGGATGCCGCCGAGGCCGGGGCCGCCGCGCTGCGCGTTGACGATGACCGCAGGCAGGTCCGCGCCCGCAAGGTAGGAGAGGCCTTCGCCCTTCAGGGAGATCCCCGGGCTCGAGGAGGAAGTCATGACGCGCTTACCGGCAGCGGAAACGCCGTAGACCATGTTGATGGCTGCGATCTCGGATTCCGCCTGTAAGAAGGTCCCGCCGATCTTCGGCATCCTTTTTGCCATATAGGCGGCGATCTCCGTCTGGGGCGTGATCGGGTAGCCGAAATAGTGGCGGCAGCCGGCGCGGATCGCCGCTTCCGCGATCGCCTCATTGCCCTTCATCAGTACTTTTTCTGTCATAGCGCACCTTACCTTTCCACCGTGATGATGCAGTCGGGACACATGATCGCGCAGGAAGCGCAGCCGATGCACGCGTCCTGGTCCACACAGGTGACCGGATGATGTCCCTTTTTGTTGATGGTCTCATCGTCGAGCTTCAGGATCTTTTTCGGACAGGCAAAGGTGCAGAGACCGCAGCCCTTGCATTCGTCCGTTCTGAATGTCAGCTTTGCCATAAGTATCCCTCCTTTTGATGACTTCATGCGCCGCGTCCGCGGTCTTTCAGACCGGCCGCTTCTGCAGCGTCATGGGAAACAGCTTATCGATCTTTCCCGTAAGTTCCGGAACGAGGCGTGCCTCCACGCTCGTGAACAGGAGCGGGAGGCCGGAAGCCTCTGTCAGTTCCCGGATAAAGGGGACGGAAGCAAGGACGACGTCCGCGTCCGTTTCCGCGCCCAGGTTGGAATTGTTGATGATGCCCGTGAAGGGCAGGCCGCAGGCAGTCTCGATCTCACGCTTCACTTCCAGGATGGAAGGGATGTCCCGCGTCAGCGGCCGGTAGAAATTGACCACGAGGAACATGTCAAAATCATTTTCTTCGCGGATCGCGGGGGAGATCCTGCCGAGCGCCAGCGCGCCGCGGTCGTCGCCGCCGACGTCGATCACGGAGTGGAGCGTCTTATCGTCCACGACCGCGTACATTTCCTGCGGCAGCGCGGGCGCGTCCAGGTTCGTGTTCGCGTACTGCGAGACGATCAGGCGGATGCCGGCTTCTTCAAAAGCCCTGCGGCTGTCGAGCGTACGGAAATAGGGGTTGACGATATCGAGGTCCGCGACCGCGGTATTCTTTTCCTGTTTCCGAAGCTCCAGCGCGAGGTTGACGGCGATGTTCGTTTTTCCGCTACCGTAATGGCCCGCGAGCAGTGTGATGCGTTTAAAGTTCATTGCGCTTGATCTTTCCGCTGACGGTCTTCGGCAGCTCGTCCCGGAATACGATGATCCGCGGATACTTGTAGGGTGCCGTATGCCGCTTCACGTAGTCCTGGATCTCCTTCTTCAGTTCCTCCGTGCCTTCCTTGCCGGGGACCAGTACGATCGAGGCCTTGACGACCTGGCCGCGGATCTCGTCCGGCGCGGCGGAGACGCCGCATTCCAGCACGTAGGGGAGCTCCATGATGACGCTCTCGATCTCGAAGGGCCCGATGCGGTAGCCGGAGGACTTGATCAGGTCGTCCACCCGGCCCACGTACCAGAAGTAGCCGTCCTCGTCCTGCCAGGCGG
>CADBQM010000225.1 GCA_902796795.1 uncultured Eubacteriales bacterium | reverse complement strand
GCCTTGCCGGCAGGGATCTGTAATTTGATAAAGCCTTCGATTTTTTTTGCCATTTTGGCACCTCCTGATGTGGTACTTTACGGGAATCTCCCTCCCACCACCGGCTGTTCTCTGCCGGTGTTCTTACTTTTTGCGGACTTCGGTAAAGCCAAGCTCCACCGGCGTCTCGCGTCCGAACATATCGACCATGATGGTGACCGTCTGCTTCTGCTTGTTGATGGACCGGATGACGCCGACCGTATTCTGCCAGGCGCCCTGGGTGGCGATCACTTCGTCGCCTTCCTCATAATCCACCACGATGTTCCTGACGTCACCGACGCCCATGGCGGCCATTTCCGCTTCGCTCAGCGGAACGGGTTTGGATCCCGGACCGACAAAGCCGGTCACGCCGCGCGTATTGCGGACCACATACCAGGTCTCGTCATTCATGATCATGTGCACCAGCACATAGCCCGGGAAGAGTTTGCGCTTGACGACGCTGCGCTTCCCGTTCCGAATCTCCATGACTTCCTCCATCGGAACAGAGACTTCCAGGATGTAATCCTCCAGATTACGGTTGACGATGGTCTTTTCGATGTCCGTTTTTACTTTGGTCTCGTAGCCCGAGTAAGTATGGGCCACATACCATTTCGCTTCTTCCATGCTGCTCACCCGGTCAGAAAATGCTGCTGACGGCGCCCACCGCGAGCTGCGCGAGAACGTCGATCAGACGAATGAAGCCGCAGAGGATGAGAGAAATGATCACGACCGCCGCGGTCTGCTTCAGGGTCGTTTCCCTGTTCGGCCACGCGATCTTCTTGATCTCGCTCTTCAGTCCCTTAAAGAAGGAAGCGATCTTGCTGTTCTTCTTTTTTGCAGCGTTTTTTTCAGCCATGGTACCGCTCCTTACCTCGTTTCCTTATGTACGGTATGTCTCTGACAGAATCTGCAATACTTCTTGGTCTCCATCCTTTCGGGATGGTTCTTCTTTTCCTTCGTCAGATTGTAGTTCCGCTGATGGCATTCCGTACATTCCAGTGTGATTCTTACACGCACCTTCTTCACCTCCATCAAATCATTCGGGCTGTTTTGCCCATGTGAACAGACGCCTCCCCATAAAGAGAGACCATAGTACTATAGCATAAGCGCCCGCAAGCGTCAAGCAAAAGAAACAGTTTTTGAGAAATTATTCGCAGGTCTTCTTTTCCGCGGAAAGGCGCAGCCTTTCGAGCACTTCTTCCTCGCTGATATTCAGGACCAGCGCAAGCTCGGAGTACAGGATCTCTTCCGCCTCCTCCTTTGTAAGGACCGGGCGGATGTCCGGATAATGCTCCTTTACCGGGACAAAGACCGATGATCCCGGATCCTTCAGCGGCTGCAGCCGGTAATAAGGCACCGGTGCCGGGCTGCCCGGCGCTTTCATGCACAGTTCCTCCATCACAAGGCAGACCCCGTCGCCCGTTTTCATCACGTAACTGTCCTTTTTCAGCATGGTCTTCTCCGTTTCCGAAATAAAAAGAAAGCGCTCGTCCGATCCGGACTTACGCTTTCGCAGCACGATCCATGCCTGGATTATAAGCTATTTTGAAGAAAAAGTCAAAAGACCGTTTCTTATTCTCCCTCCGATTCAGGCGTCGGTTCTGGCTCGGGTTCCGGCTCAGGTGTCGGTTCCGGCGTCGGCGCCTCGGTCTCCTTCATGCCGGCGGCCTTCAGCAGCGATTTCCTCGTCGGATTGGTCCGGCGGGCCTTAAGGTCGATATCGTCGTTCATCGGCGGCACGTCATAGCCGCGGAGCCTGACGTACTCCTCTTCTGCCTGGACCGATACCTCCTGGTCGCCGAAGAGGTGGTAGACCTGCCACAGCCGGTTCGCCGCGCTGTCGATATCCTTGCCGGCTTCGTATTCCCTGGCAGCCGCAAGATAGATCTGCGGGTCCGCGGGATGCATGAGCAGCGCCGCGTCATACTGTGCCGCGGCTTCCAGGTGCTTGCCGTCGTCCCGGAGCTTTTCCGCCTGGTCGATGACCCGATTGTAGACGCCGTCTTCGATCACGATATTGATCAGGTCGCTGTAATGCTCCTCATTTCCCTGGCCAAGCTGGGAAGCGTCGATCTTATGGAAGGTCACGATGGTATCCGCGAGCCGCTCCTCAAAGTAAGCGGCGATACATTCGTTGATGGCTTCGTTGTTTTCCGCCCAGCGGGTATATTTCTCAAGCACCGGGAAATGCTCTTCCGGTTCGGAACTTTCGGACTCGGATTCCGTCGGTTCGTCCGTTTCGTCCGGCTTCACGGTCTCCGGCTCTTTGGAAGACGGTGCTTCCGTCGATTCGTTCTCCCAGGCCATCTCCTTCTCTGCGAAGGATTCCTGCAGCGAACTGATCTCCGCCTCGTACGACCGTGCCTGCGCAACCGCGTCGCCGGTCTCCTGCTGGATCCGGCCGGGCAGGATCACGAACCATGCGATGGCGATCCCGATGAACAGGCCGAGCAGGATGTAGAGCGCGTTCGCAAGATAAGAGCCGTAATCCCTGAAACGTACGGGGATGATCAGCTGCTCCCGGTCTTCTTCGCCGACGACGCCGACGTTCCGGGTGTTCCCTTTCCGGGTCGTCTTCTCGATCTCATTCAAGTAATAAAGTGCGGAAGGATTTCCGCGGTCCACTTCCAGGCAGCGGTTCAGGATCTTCTTTGCCTGGTCGTATTTTTCATCGTCGATATACAGGAGCGCCAGCAGCTCGTAGGCCTTGACCATGTTGGAATGGACGGAAACGACCTTCTTCAGCTGGATCGCCGCGAGATCCTTCGCGCCGTTCCTGCAGTAGCCGAGCGCCTGGTTGAACTTGCGGATGCCGTGGCCTTCCGAATCCAGGTCCTTCATCCCGCGCTGCATGTTGTTGATATAGCGGTCGGCTAAATTGCCATGCTCGGAAAAGTTCCTCGAGATGACCCATTCCTTCAGGCCTTCCGCCGATTCGCCCATCGCGTAGTAGACGAGGCCGAGCAGGTTCCTGGCGTTCGTATTCCGCTTATAAAGGCGAAGGCTCTTCTTCAACGCGTCGCGGGCGCCCGAAAGATCGCGCGCCTGTGCCTTTAAGAGGCCTTCGTTGTAATAGCGGTTGGACATGTAGACGATCCGTTTGAAGTCCTTGACATCCGCCCCGCACTTCACACAGACGTTCCTTTTCAGGTCCAGTACGCTGTTGCACTTATAACAGTTCATCAGTCCGACTCACGGCGCCTGTCAGTTGCCGCGATACTCCCTCATCAGCTCTACCAGAAGATCTACCATATCCTTTTCGTCATCCTTCATGATGGCGTTCTCGGTATCGCCGATCTCCAGGCTCGGTTTGAATTTCTTCAGTTCTTCTTCAAAATCGATCATGGTCTGTTCTCCGCTTCTGTCTGCCTGTAAGCGATCAGGATCACTGCTGACTAAACTTTATACCATATTCTGTCCTTTTTTACAAGGACCCGAAGGAAAGCCGCAGGGCGTCGCGGTAGATCTCCTCCGCCATCCGGTAGAATTCCGGTCCCTGACCGGCGAAATGTTCCATCATCACGCCCGCGTTGACCTCCAGCACCCGAAGGCCGTTTTCATCGCGGATGACGTCCACCGAGGAAAAGCGTGTCCCGAGCGCCGCCGACGCGGAAAGTGCCAGGGCGCGTACGGCTTCTTTTGTTTCCCCTTCTTCAAGAAGCACCGCCGAAGCCCCCTGCCCCAGGTTGTGCTTCCAGTTGAGCGGGATCCGGGTCCCTTTTCCCGGAACAGTGTGCAGTGCTTCCGGGTCCCGGTATGCTGCATAAGGACCGCTGTGAGATAAGAAACGTCCGACATCGATCCCCGCGTCTGAGAGGAGTGCGCCAAGCGGCCTTACGCCGTCCGCGATAAGATATGCGCGCTCCTTCGAGAAGACGAGCCGCACGGCATTTTCCAGCACGACCGCACGGTATTCATCCAGGATCCGCACATAGGGCGAAAGGGAAAGCGCCGTCGTTTTCGGCAGGAGCTCCGCAAGCGCCGCAGCAAGCGCTTCTTCATCCGCGGCATAATAGACGCGGCTGCCGCCGGTACCGTAATTGTCCTTGAGGACGATCTCTCTTTCTATTTCCAGAAATTGAAGCGCCTGATCTTCCGTGGAGGGTCCGCCTGCGTAGGCCTGGTAAGCGCTGTTCGGCAGGAAGATATGCGGCACGGCCGGGATCCCGGCCTTTTCAAGTACTTCATAAGTCAGCGCCTTGTCCCGGCAGAGCTCCGAGACGGAAGCCGGATTCAGCGGGAACTGGTGCGCGACGACAGGCAGCCTTTTCCCGTCCTTTTCCAGGATAAAGGCCCAGTCGTCTGAAAGCGAAAGAAGGGAGAGTCCCTCTTCCGCCGCGATCCCGCGGATCAGCTTCGAGAAATTGCGCTGCTTTTCCATCGACTTCCTTATTTACTCTTCTCCTCCATGGAGAGGACTTCTTTCAGGCGGTTCTCACGCCGCTCTTCGATCGCCTTGGGCTTCGGCGTGATATCGCCGGAGCGGATCAGCGCCTCGCGTGTAAGCAACGGGCCTAAGAGCTCGTAGACCAGGATCGCGAAAAGCGTGATATTCCGGATCAGCCGTCCGGCATCGCCGAGTTCCATCGCCAGCGTGCACATGCCGAGCGCCACGCCGGCCTGCGGGAACAGCGTGATCCCGAGGTATTTCCTGACCTTATCGCTGCATTTCATCAATATCGCAGAGAAATAGGTCCCGAAGTACTTGCCCACGCAGCGGGAAAGCACATAGGAAAGACCGATGAGGACGATCGCGATATCCCGGAAGACGGAAAGGTCCAGCGAAGCGCCGCTGATGACAAAGAACAGCGCAAGCAGCGGCGAGGTCCACTTGTCCGACGCCGCCATGACGTCGCCGGACAGCGGACAGCGGTTGCAGAAGATCGTTCCCGCCATCATGCAGGTAAGCAGCGGCGAAAAACCGATCGTGACCGGGCCTGCATGCCACTCCGCCATGGAGAGCGCCGCCGTGAGGAACACGAAGGCGATCGTCATATTCAGGCGGTTCGTGTTCGAATTGAACAGCTTCTCCAGCTGCACGAGCACCAGGCCGGAAATCGTTCCGAGCACCAGCGAGCCGACGATCTCGATCAGCGGGTTCAGGACCAGCGGAAGGAGATCGGTACTGCCGAGCGCCATCGTCTTGGAGACGCCGAAAAGCACGGCGAACACGATCAGGCCGACGGCGTCATCGAGCGCGACGATCGGTAGCAGAAGGGACGTCACTTCGCCCTTTGCCTTGTATTCCCGGACGACCATGAGCGTGCTCGCAGGTGCCGTCGCCGTCGCGATGGCGCCGAGCGTCAGGGCCTGCGGCAGGGTCAGCCGCTCCGGGAAGAACAGATGGATCACGAAAAGGACCGCGATCACGGCCGCCGTTGCCGTCAGTGCCTGGAAAACACCGATCACGAAGGCCTGTTTCCCGGTCTTCTTCAGTGCGGAGAGCCGGAATTCGGAGCCGATCGAAAAGGCGATGAAAGCCAGGGCAACGTTCGAAACGAGGGAAAGCGCGGAAACGTCCTCCTCTGAAGTAAAGCCGATGCCGTCGATGCCGAGGCGTCCCAGCACAAAGGGACCGACGAGCACGCCTGCTACAAGATAGGACGTGACCGCCGGCATCTTCAGCGGCTTAAAAACACGCGTCATTAATAGGCCTGCCAGAATGGCGACCGAAAGTGATAAAAGGATCTGCAATTTGATATCTCCCGAGCGTTTTTATTTTTTACGGAATACGATCGCTGTACGGCTCGGTAGATATGCCTGGAAGCCGAAACGTTCCGAAGAAAGCGCTTCTGAATAATAAACGACGTTCAAATCCGTGCGGTCATAGCCGCCGAATTCTTTCTCATCCGTGGAGAGCGCCACCGTATAATCGCCCTCTTCGGGCGCCGGGATAAAATAGCCGGTAAAGGAGCGCGTCGGATTCAGGTTGACGGCGATCACGTCGCCGTGCTTTTCATAGACCAGGATCTGGTCCTGTTCGTTGACCCAGAGATTGTGGGCGTGGCCCTTTAAGAGCCCGTCTTTCTTTCCGAGGGCGAGCATCGCGCGGTCGAACGCGTTCAGCTCTGAGTAACGGAGGTCCGGGTTGTCTGCGAGGCTCCACTGGCGGCGGGCATAGTGATGGCTGTAGCCGTTGCCCTCGCGCGGGAAGTCGATCCATTCCGGATGTCCGAATTCATTGCCCATAAAGTTCAGATAGCCGCTGCCGGAAAGCGTAAACGTCAGCAGGCGGATCAGCTTGTGAAGGGCGACGCCGCGGTCGATGATGTAGTTCTGGCTGTTTTTCTCCATGCCATAGTACATCTCCTTGTCGCAGAGCCGGAACATGATGGTCTTGTCGCCGACCAGCGCCTGGTCGTGGCTCTCCGCGTAGCCGATCTCCTTCTCCTTCGGGCGGTGGCGGGTCAGCTCGTAAAAGATCTGCCACATGCTCCAGTCTTCGTCCCGCTGTTCCTTGAGCAGCCGGATCCAGAAATCCGGGGCGCCCATCGAGAGCCGGTAGTCGAAGCCGATGCCGCCGTAGGAGATCGGCAGGCACATGCCCGGCATGCCGGACATATCTTCCGCGATCGTCATGGCCTTCGGATCGACCTCATGCACGAGCTCGTTCGCCAGCATGAGGTAGGTCACGGCATCCACGTCGGTATTCATGGAGAAGTATTTATCGTAGTTGTCGAAGCTGGAGCCGAGACCGTGGTCCAGGTAGAGCATCGACGTCACGCCGTCAAAGCGGAAGCCGTCGAAATGATAGCGTTCCATCCAGAACTTCAGGTTGGACAGCAGGAAGTGCAGCACTTCGTTCTTGCCATAGTCGAAAAGCTTCGTGCCCCATGCCGAGTGATTGCCGCGCGCGCCTTCGTGGAAGTACTGGGTCGTGGTCCCGTCGAAACGTGCAAGGCCTTCCCGCTCGTTGCTGACCGCGTGCGAATGCACGACGTCCAAAAGCACCCGGATCCCCATCTGATGCGCCGTGTCGATCAGCGACATCAGTTCCTCCGGCGTCCCATAGCGGGAAGAAGCCGCAAAGAAATTACTGACCTGGTAGCCGAAGGAAGCATAATAAGGATGCTCCATGATGGCCATGATCTGGATCGTGTTGTAGCCGTCGTCCCGGATCCGCGGCAGGACATTGTCGCGGAAATAAGTATAGGAGCCGACCTCGTAGGCCTCGGTCGACATCCCGATATGGCATTCGTAGATCAGCGGTTCTTCCGCAGGCGGCACGAAATCCGCATCCTGAAACTCATAGGATGGAAAATGGACCTCCGCAGACCAGATGTAGCTCACCGGGTCCTGCGTCACATAATCCGCATAGCTCGGGATCCGTTCAAAGACCTCGTCCCCGTGCGTCACCATCAGTTTGTACTTCTGCCCGTTTGAAAGGGTCCCCTTCGGCAGGCGGATCTCAAAGACGCCGTTCTCCTTCCGGGTCAGCGGCGAAGCCTCCGGATCCCAGCCGTTAAAGTCGCCGATCAGCGTGATCTTGTCCGCGCCGGGCGCCCATTCACGGAAAACAAAGCCGTCTTCCTCCTGATGGAGGCCGAAAAAAAGATGACCGTTGGCAAAATCCCGGATCGAACCGTTTCCGGCCAGCGCGCGCTTCTTCATCTCATAGCGCGCGATACGATCCTCGATATCCTGCTCGTACGGTTTTAACAGACTGTCGTACTGGATCAGTTTGCAGCTCACTTTAGTCCTCCGGAACTTCTTTCCTGTCCGCGGCTTCCGCGGCTTCTTCCGCTGTTTCTTTTACTTTTTCAACGGCTTCCGCCGCTTCTTCCGTTGCCTCTTCCGCGGCTTCCGCAGCTTCTCCGGCAGCTTCTTCCGCCGTTTCTTCTGCCTTTTCCGCTTCTTCGGAAAGGGCTTCCGCTACGGCTTCAACGGTCTCTTCCGGCAGTTCTTCCGCGGCTTCCGTATCTCCCTCTTCTTCCGTTTCCTCCGTTTCATCTTCCACATCCTCCAGACGGCGGAGCGGCGAAAGCGCCTTCTTCCGGAAGACGAAATACAGGACCAGGCCGATCAGGAAGATGAAAATGCCGATGAACTGGGAAGTGGAGAACGGCCCGATGCTGCCGCGCTCGTCCGCGCGGAAATATTCGATCACGAAGCGGGCGACACTGTAGACCATCATATAGACGGCCGTCACCTGTCCGCGGAATTTCGAGTTCGGCGTGATCAGCACGAGCAGTACGAAGATCAGGACCAGTCCGGCTGCGGAAACGAGCTGGGAAGGAAAGAGCGAAGCACCTGCCGGGATCGAGGACGGGAGCACGCCTTCCGGGAAGACGACGCCGTACCAGGGATGTCCTTCCAGGACTTCGCCGTAGCAGCAGCCGCCGAGGAAGCAGCCGATGCGGCCGATGCCCTGGCCGAGCGCGATCGACGGCACGCAGAGATCGAGCTTGTCGAGGAAGCTCTGCTTTTTGATCTTCTTCACATAAAGGATCGTTGCGAGCGGTCCGAGGACCAGCCCGCCGTAGGCCACAAAGCCGTTGCCGAGCTCCAGCATGATATGCGGGTCCGCTTTCACCGCTTCAAATTCGACCGCCCAGTAGGTGAGCTTGGCGCCGATGAAGCCGGCGATGATCCCGATGACCGCACAGTTAAAGATGAGGTCCGGGTCGATGCCGTAGCGTTTCGCGCGGTACATGGCGACCGCCACGCAGACGATGATGCCGATGGCGATCATCAGGCCGTAGCCGTAGATCGAAACGCTGCCGATGGTGAATAAAACGCTCTTCATAATCTCCTCCTATAAAAGACGAGCAGGACGATAAGCCGGGTTCTGTCGTGAATGATCATCTGTCTCGACCTGCCGTTGCCGGCAGGCTCCAGCGGCCAACCATGGCGCAGACGGGCCGCCTTACGCGCCGATTCGGCCTTGCTTCGGGTGGGGTTTACAATGCGCGCGCCGTTACCGGAGCGCCGGTAGTCTCTTACACTGCCCTTTCATCCTTACCGGGAGACCCGGCGGTCTGCTTTCTGCTGCACTTTCCCTGGAGTCGCCTCCGCCGGACGTTATCCGGCACCCTGCCCTGTGAAGCCCGGACTTTCCTCAGCCCTTCCGGGCCGCGATCATTTGTCCTGCTCTGTCAGCCCGGATTATAACAGTACTGCGGTGAAAAGTCAAAGACTGTGACAGGCGGGCGGGATCATACGATACGCTTGAACTTTTTTTCGAGTTCCCGCTTCGTGATCTTGATCAGCGTCGGCCGTCCGTGCGGGCAGGCGTAGGGATTTTCGAGCCCCATCAGTTCGGTGATCAGCCTGTCCGCTTCCGCAAAGCTTAAGGGGTCGTTTCCTTTGACCGCCGCCTTGCAGGACATCGAAGCCAGCTTCGAAAGGATCATCTCCGGCGGCTGCTTCTTATACTCTTCTTCCATATCCGAAAGGATCTCTTTGAAGAGCTCCGCTACGTTCAGGCCGTAGAGGTCCGCGGGGACGGCGCTGATCAGGTATTCCCTGCCGCCGAAAAAAGAGACTTCATAGCCGTAGGACACGAACGCGTCCATACAGCGGTTCAGCGTGAGCGCCTCCGCCGGCGTCAGGCTCAGCGTGACCGGCGGGCTGATCAGCTGCGAAAAACCGAGATGGTTCTGAAGATCTTTCATCCGCCGTTCATACAGGACTTTCTCATGCGCGGCATGCTGGTCGAGGATGTAAAGGCTGTCGTCCATCTGGATCAGCCAGTAGGTGTCGAAAAGCTGGCCGATCAGGCGGTGCTTTTTCTTCCCCTCGGCGCTCAGGAAATCCGGCTCAAAAAGGCTCTGCTGTTCATAGCGGGCATTCTTTTCCCCGAAGCCGTAAGCAGCTTCCCTAGGTTTTTCCGGGACCGCTTTTCCGGCCGCCGGGGTTTCCGGTTCGGGGATCCTTGCTGCCGGAGTTTCCGCCTCATCAAGATAGGGACGGAGCTCCGGCTCTTTCCCCGGCGCGGCCTCCGCAGGCTTCCTTAAGCCGGCGCTCTCCTTTTTCTGTTCTTCCAGGATCCGGCCGCGTTCAAACGGTTCCGGCGCCCGGTAGACCGGCGCAGCTTCCGTCTTTTCTTCCGATAGCGCGGTCTCTTCGATGAACTCCTTTTCCCGGAAAGCGTCCTTGACGGCACGGAAGGTGCAGTCGTACAGGTAGCCTTCCTGACGGAACTTGATCTCGGTCTTTGCCGGGTGGACGTTGACGTCGCAGTCCTCCGGCGGCAGTTCAAGATAAAGGACGGCCAGCGGATAGCGGTGCTGCATCATAAAGGGCGCAGCCGCTTCTTCCAGCGCGCGCGTGAGCACCGCACTCTTCACGTAACGGCCGTTCACGAAAAAGCTCTCATAACCGCGGTTGCCGCGGGAGATCACGGGCTTCCCGATAAAGCCGGAGATCCGGATCCGGTCGTCCTGGAATTCGATCGGAAGGACCGCCTGCGCCGCGTCCTTTCCGTACAGTGCGTAGAGGATCGCCTTCAGCTGCCCGTTCCCAGCAGTGGAAAAACGCGGCGTACCGTTTACGATCAGCCGGAAGCTCACATCCGG
Source organism: uncultured Eubacteriales bacterium (assembly GCA_902796795.1). Classification (GTDB taxonomy): domain Bacteria; phylum Bacillota; class Clostridia; order Lachnospirales; family Lachnospiraceae; genus UBA1267. Next base: position 445 of record CADBQM010000225.1, on the reverse strand, counting down.
ACGGGAAAGCGAAAAGCGCTCCATCAGGTCTGAGACCACACTCGCCTCCGAGGCGGCGCTCTTCAGGAAGTTCAGACGGGCCGGCGTATTGTAGAAGAGATCCCTTACGATCACGGTCGTGCCCTTCGGTGCCCCGATGCTGCCAAGTTTCTCTTCTTCTCCGCCGCTGATCTCATATTCCGTGCCGACGACCTCATCTTCCCGTTTCGTGATCAGCTGCAGATGCGCGACTGCCGCGATCGAGGAAAGCGCCTCGCCGCGGAAGCCGAGCGTCCGGATCTTTTCGAGGTCCTCTGCCTGCTCGATCTTGCTCGTCGCGTGCCGGAGGAACGCGGTCCTCACTTCCGATGCCGGGATACCGGCGCCGTTGTCCGTGACGCGGATCAGCGAGATGCCGCCGTTCCGGATCTCGACGCTCACCGCGTCGGCGCCGGCGTCCAGCGCG
>CADBQM010000224.1 GCA_902796795.1 uncultured Eubacteriales bacterium | reverse complement strand
CGCTTTTTTCAGCAGCAGTTCCGCCGCGAGGCAGCGCCGCCGGTCTTCCGGGAAACGGAAACGGAGCGCCTTCTCCCGCCGTTCTTCCGACGCGCACTGAAGCGCACGGCCGTACAGCGCTTCGTCTTCGAGCGCCGTTACGTCCGCGAAGTACACCCGGACGGTGCTTTTTCCCCTGTTCTTTCCTGTCTCCCGCATCCCTGCTGCAAAAAACTCTTTCCGGCTCTTCAGCCGCACTTTTCGAAGATCATGTCCGTGAGCGCATACGTGAGCAGCGTCTCCGGCTTCGTGTCTGGGCGGACCCAGGCATCGATCTTTTCCTTCGGCAGGATAAGCGGCATCCGGTCATGGATGCGCCTAAGTTCCGCCGACGGTTCTCTTGTGAGCACTGTAAATACCGGGAAGCCTTCCTCGATGCGGTACAGGCCCGCGAGGTAGGTCATCTCGTCGCCGCGCGGCTGGATCATGTATTTATCGCCGGTCTTCTTATGGCCGCTGTTGTCCGTCAGGTGCTCCCATTCAAAGTACCAGGAGGCGGGGATGATGCAGCGGTGTTTTTCCCAGGCTTCCTTAAAGCTCGGCTTCACGCCCGCGGTCTCGGAGCGCGCGTTCACGAGCAGGGACCTGCCCGGGAACTGGAAGCCCCAGCGCATCGGAAATACGGACCTTTCGCCGTCCTTTCCGGGCGCGATGACCGGGACGACGTCGGTCGGCCGGATCTCGCCGGAATCGTGGATCCGGCTGCCGGCAGCGATGAAACGGTGCGCAAGCTTCGTCTTCGCGATCTTTTCGATCATCTCTTTGATTTCGTCGATCTCCGGCTCTACGTAAAATCTGGTGCACACTTTTCAGCTCTCCGTTATAAAGCGCTTCCATTCACGGACGCGCGCCTTCATGCCTTCGACGTCCAGCACGCCGTAGGCGAAGCCCTTCCGGACAAGCTCCTCCGGCACGTATTCATCGTACTTTTCAAATACGGGCGTTTCGCCGGGGTAGACGAGCTCCAGCGGGTCGAAGGCAACTTCCGCCTCTTCTGAAACGATCTCGTAGAAGCTCTTTTCGTCCACCTGCATCGTGAACTGGATGTAGTACGGGCGGGAGGACGTCAGTCCCTTAAGACCCAGCTTCTTCCCGCAGCGCAGCTTCAAAAAGCGCTCCAGCGCGAGGAAGGCGTAGCTTCCGAGCCAGGGGAAGAGCGCGTACATTTTCCCGCCGAGATGGACGAGCGGGCGGGCGGACATCTTCGACTTCCGGAAGGTATCCCGGGCGTCCGCGAGCCTTGCGTCCGCGTGCGGCATCAGGTAGGGGTAGGAACGGTCCTCCGAAAGCACGCCGAGCATGCGCCCTAAAATACGGGTGTGGATATCGCCCGCAACGTCGCCGAAATACGCCGGGATATTGCCTTTTACGAGCGTACAGAAGACTTCCCTGCGCTTGTGGTCCACTTCGTCCACGACCCAGACCCGGCCCGCGATCGCGATCTTGTCCCCGACCGGCGGCGGCTTGACGATCGTCCCCAATTGCTCGGAGCCGGCCCGGACCGTATATTCGATATTCTCCTGGAATACCGCGTAAAACTTGTAATTGTTGACGACGCGCTCGCCCGTAAGGCCCACGATCAGGCCGCCGTTCTCCGTCCGGTTGATATGGTCCGTTTCAATGAGGTGCCTGAGTAACAGGCGGTAATCGTCCTGCGTCACGCGCCGGAACGCGGAAAGCGGCAGCACGCGGGACGCCAGTTCCCCGGGCGTCATCTCGCCGCAGGAGGCCAGCGTGCTCATCGTCTGGTGATATAAAAGACTGTAGGGCAGCCGGTCCATGCGCGGCGGCTCCACAAAGCGTTCTTCGATGTAAAGCTGGACGAGCGCGATCCCCTGGATCAGGTACCAGGGAATGCTGTCGGGCAGCATCGCGCGGGCTTCCTGGTGATCCTCCCGCATCACGAACCACATCTCGGAGGGATCCCCGCGCCGCCCGGTGCGTCCCATGCGCTGCAGGAAGCCGGAGACCGTGAACGGGGCGTCGATCTGGAACGCGCGCTCGAGCCTGCCGATATCGATCCCGAGCTCCAGCGT
>CADBQM010000223.1 GCA_902796795.1 uncultured Eubacteriales bacterium | reverse complement strand
GGCACTTGAATGGACAAAGGCACGCTGCCCGGAAGGCTTCGACAAGAACCCCGAATTCTTCCGCTTTACGCCGGAAGAAAAAGAAGCGCAGTGGGAATTCGTCGTCAAGATGATGGTCATCATCAAAGACCTGATGAACGGGAATCCGCGCCTGCCGGAAGGCTTTGAGGAAGAGGCGGTCGGCCATAACGCGATCGCTGCCGGCTTCCAGGGCCAGCGTCAGTGGACCGATTTCTATCCGAACGGGGACTTCGCGGAAGCGCTCCTGAATTCCTCCTTTGACTGGAACGGCGCAAGGGAACCCTATATCCTTGCGACCGAGAACGACGTCCTGAACGGCATCGGCATGTTGTTCATGAAGCTGCTCACGAACCGCGCGCAGATGTTTGCCGACGTCCGTACCTACTGGAGCCCCGAAGCGACGAAAAAGGCTTCCGGCTACGAACTCACCGGAAAGGCAAAAGAAGCTGGCGGCTTTATCCACCTGATCAACTCCGGCGCCTGCTGCATCGACGCCTGCGGCGAAGTCCGCGGCGCGGACGGCGCACCGGTCATGAAGCCCTGGTATGAGATGAACGAGGAAGATATCGACGCGTGCCTGAAGGCAACGGAGTGGTGCGCGGCAGACCGCGGCTATTTCCGCGGCGGCGGTTATTCCAGCCGTTTCCTGACCCGTGCGGAGATGCCGGCTACGATGATCCGCCTGAATCTCGTGAAAGGCCTCGGACCCGCGCTGCAGATCTGCGAAGGCTATACGGTACAGCTTCCGGACGAAGTCTCCCACATCCTCTGGAAGCGGACGGACTATACCTGGCCCTGCACCTGGTTCGCGCCGCGCTGCGACCATAAGGAGGGCAGTCCCTTCAATACCGCCTACGACGTCATGAACAACTGGGGCGCGAATCACGGCGCGATCAGCTACGGCCATATCGGCGCGGACCTGATCACGCTGGCGAGCATCTTAAGGATCCCGGTATCGCTGCACAACGTGCCGGAGAAGGATATTTTCCGTCCGGCCGCCTGGAATGCGTTCGGCATGGACAAAGAAGGCCAGGATTACCGCGCGTGCGCGGCATACGGCCCGATGTACCGCTGATGCGGAGGACAGGCAGAGAATCCGATGAATGGTATATAAAGAAGGACCGGCCTCGCTGATCGGGGGCCGGTCCTTTCTGCTTTCAACAAGACGTCCGGACCCTGCTTTTTTCCGCTTCAAGTTGACTGAATACCTGCAAAATAGTATAATCTTACTCAAATCGGACGGAGGAAAACATGAACGCTTCCGAACTGCTCAGAGGATGTGATTATACCGTACTTGCCGGCTCTCCCGCGGAGGAGATAAAAACGATCGCGCGCGACAACAGGAGCGCGGAAGCGGGGGACCTTTTTATCTGCACGAAGGGCGCCCGTTTTGATACGCATGACCCCGCGGTCATCCGGGCGCTGCTTGAAAAGGGCGTCCGTTCTTTTGTGATCGAACGCCGGGAGGCTTTTGACACGGAGACCGCTAGGCTTGCCGCGGAACATGTCGCCTGCTTTCTCCTGACGGAGAACAGCCGCCATGCCGCCGCCTGTGCTTACGCGGCATATTACGGGCATCCGGCGGAAAAGCTGGTCACGGTCGGCATTACGGGCTCCAAGGGGAAAACGACGGCTGCCCATATGATGGCAGCGATCCTGAACGCCGCGGGAATGACGGCCGGGCTCATCGGAACGAACGGCGTCGACTATCCCGGCGTTTCGAAGGAACTGCTGAATACGACGCCGGACGCGGACGTGCTCCAGAAAGAGCTTGCCGGCATGACGGACGCCGGGTGCAGAGCCGCGGTGATCGAAGTCTCGTCGCAGGCGATGAAGCTGCACCGCGCCGACGGTTTCACCTTCGATATCGGCATCTTCATGAATATCCAGACCGGCGACCACATCGGCCCGAACGAGCATGAAAGCTTTGAGGACTATCTGTTCTGCAAGGCAGAGCTGCTGAATCACAGCAGGCTCGCACTGATCCACGGCGACGATCCTTATCTTCCGGACCTCCTGCCGCTCGTCCGCGTACCGTATCTCCTTTTCGGGGCGGGAGAGAACTGCCTCTACCGCGCGGAGGATATCCGCGACGAAAACGCGCCGGAAGACGGTTTTCCCGGGATCTGCTTTTCGCTTGCGGGCAAGCTGTCCGGACAGGTCTTCGTGAATATGCCGGGCGATTTCAATACCTGGAACGCCCTCGCGGCGCTCGCAGCGGCGGACAGGCTCGGCATCGACCCGGATACGGCTGCGAAAGCGCTTTCACATATCCACATCCGGGGACGGACCGATATCGTTTTCAAGGGAGAACACTTTTCCGTCTGCGTGGATTTTGCGCATAACGGCGAGAGCGCCTTCCATCACCTGAAGGCCATGCGCGCGTTCCTGCCGAAGCGGCTCGTCTGCATCTTCGGCGCGGACGGCAACCGTTCCAAGGGGCGGCGCTACGGCATGGGCGAAGCCGCCGGAAAGCTCGCGGATTTCACGATCGTGACCTCCGGTCATAACCGGTTTGAGACTTTTGAAGCGATCCTCGAGGATACGAAGGTCGGGCTTTACCGGGCGGAACACCCGAATTTCATCGCGATCAAAGACCGGAAGGAAGCGATCCGTTACGCCATGGAGCATGCGGAAGACGGCGACCTGATCACGATCCTCGGCCTCGGCCATGAGCACTGGCAGGAAGAAAACGGCGTCAAATACGAATACAGCGATATCGACTACGTCCTGTCGCTGGTCCGTGAAATGGGACTGAAAGATATCAGAGAGGGAAGAACATGAATAAAAAACCCGTGAACGGCATGCGGGATATCCTGCCGGAGGAGATGGCGGTCAGGAACCGGGTCCTTTCCGTGATCCGGGACTGTTATACGAGCTTCGGCTTTAACGAGATCGAGACCCCGGTCTGCGAGAGCATCGAGAACCTGACGGGAAAACTCGGCGGCGAAAATGAAAAACTGATCTTCAAGATCATGAAGCGCGGCGAGAAGCTCGACATCGCAGGCGCAAAGAGCGAGAACGATCTCGCGGACAGCGGGCTGCGCTATGACCTGACGCTGCCGCTTTCCCGTTATTACGCGAACCATCAGGCAGAGCTGCCGAAGCCTTTTAAGGCACTGCAGATCGGCCCGGTCTTCCGTGCCGACCGCCCGCAGAAGGGCCGCTTCCGCGAATTCTACCAGTGCGACATCGATATCCTCGGCGAACCCGGCATCCTGGCGGAGACGGAGCTGATCCTCGCGACGTCCACGGCGCTGTCCCGGCTTGGCTTCGGTAACGTGACGGTCCGCCTGAACGACCGCCGGCTCTTAAAGGCGATGGCGCTTCAGAGCGGCTTCCCGGAAGCGGCGCTTCCGGAGATCTTCATCATCCTGGACAAGCTGGACAAGATCGGCCTTTCAGGGGTAAAGGAAGAACTCATACAGGAAGGCTATACAGAGGAGAGCGCGGATCACTGCCTTTCCTTCTTCGAAGCGGCAGCCGGCAAAGATACGACGGAAGCACTCGCGGCTTTTAAGACCCTGCTCTCCGGCGCGGCAGAAGAAAACGTGATCCGGGACCTGCAGGAGATCGTTTCGACGCTTTACGACCTCTTGCCGGACGGTTTCTCGCTGGCCTTTGATCCCTCGCTCGTGCGCGGCATGGGCTATTATACCGGTCCGATCTTTGAGATCGCGGTACCGGAATTCAATTCCAGCGTGGGCGGCGGCGGACGTTACGACGAGATGATCGGCCGCTTCTCGGGCGTGCAGGTGCCGGCCTGCGGCTTCTCAATCGGCTTCGAGCGCATCGTCTCGATCCTGACCGAGCGGAAGACATCTGAAGCGGAAGAAGAAAAGACCGCGGTCCTCATGGAGAAGGGACTCTCTCCGGAAAAACGCAATGAAGTCATGAAGAAGGCCATGGAAGCGCGCGAAAAAGGCGCGACGGTCCTCGTCCTCAACATGGCGAAGAACCGACGCTTCCAGAAGGAACAGCTGGAACAGGCCGGTTATACGAAGATCACGGAAGTATACGAGAACCCGCTGAACTGATAAAGCGGGAAGGCGGACAAATCATAAAAAGAAACAGCATGGGGAGGAAGGAACAATGAGTGATATCCGCAGTCTGATCGAAGAAGGACGCGCGGCCCTGGGCATCGAGCTCGGCTCCACCAGGATCAAGGCAGTGCTTGTCGGCGAAGACTACCAGGTGATCGCCTCCGGCGACCATGAATGGGAGAACCGTCTCGAGAACGGGATCTGGACTTACAGCGAAGAAGACATCTGGGGCGGCCTCCGGGACTGCTACGCAAACCTTGTAAAAGACGTGGAAGCCCGCTGCGGCATTACACCGGCCCGCTATAAGGCGATGGGCTTTTCCGCGATGATGCACGGCTACCTCGCGTTTGACGCCGAAGGAAAGCTGCTCGTGCCTTTCCGCACCTGGCGGAACCAGATCACCGGGCAGGCGGCGAAGGAACTGTCGGACGCTTTCCGCTTCAATATTCCCGAACGCTGGACCGTCGCGCACCTGCGCCAGGCGATCCTGAACAAGGAAGAGCATCTTGCAAGGCTCAGCCGCGTGAATACGCTGGCCGGCTACGTGCACTGGAAGCTGACAGGGGAGTTCGTCGTCGGACGCGGCGAAGGCAGCGGCATCTTCCCCCTGAACGATACGACTTATGACTATGATCAAGCGCTGGTCGAACGCTTCGACGAGATGACGCGGGAGAGCGGCTATGACTTTAAACTGCTCGACCTGATCCCGTCCGTCCTGAACGCCGGTGAAAATGCCGGCGTGCTGACGGAAGAAGGTGCACGGCTGCTGGATCCGACCGGGAAACTGGAAGCCGGGATCCCGTTCTGCCCGCCGGAAGGCGACGCGGGCACGGGCATGACCGCAACGAACAGCGTCCGCAAGAAGACCGGCAACGTCTCCGCAGGAACGTCCGTCTTCTCGATGGTCGTGCTGGAGAAGGCGCTTTCCTCCTACTATCCGGAGATCGACATCGTTACGACGCCGGACGGCGCGCCGGTCGCGATGGTGCACTGCAACAACTGTACCTCCGACCTGAACGACTGGGTCGGCCTGTTCAAGGAGGCCTTTGACCTTCTCGGCGTACCGGTCGATATGAATACGCTTTACGGCGCGCTGTACCGGAACGCGATGAACGGCGACCCGGACGTCAGCGGTATTTTAAGTTATAACTACGTTTCCGGCGAGCATGTGACCGGGATCGTCGACGGCCGTCCGCTGCTCGTCAGGACACCGGACGCGGACTTCAGTCTCGCGAACTTCATGCGGGCGAACCTTTACAGCGCCTTCGCGACGCTGAAATGCGGCAACGACATCCTGCTGCAGAAAGAGAACGTCAAGGTAGACTGCCTGAACGGCCACGGCGGCATCTTCCGCACGAAGGGCGTCGCGCAGCAGATCCTTGCGGACGCGCTTTCCTGCCCGGTCGCCGTTCTTGAGACCGCCGGAGAGGGTGGCCCCTGGGGCATGGCGCTGCTGGCAGCCTATATGACCGATAAGGAAACAGGCGAAACACTGCCCGATTTCCTTTCCGACCGTGTCTTCAAGGATGCCGCATCACAGATCGTACAGCCGGATCCCGAAAACGCGGCGGCCTTTGACCGTTTCATCAGCCGCTACCGCCGCGGCCTCGCAATCGAAAAGGCTGCGGGAGAGAACCTGTAAACAGGGAGGATAAACATGCTGGAGAGCTTAAAAAAAGAGGTCTACGAGGCCAATATGGAGCTCGTAGAAAAAGGGCTCGTGATCTACACCTGGGGCAACGTCAGCGGGATCGACCGTGAAAAAGGCCTCGTGGTCATCAAGCCTTCGGGCGTGGAATATGACGTGCTGAAGCCGGAGGATATGAGCGTCGTTTCTCTCGAGACCGGCGAACTCGTCGAAGGACCCTACAAGCCGTCTTCGGATACGGCGACGCACCTGGTGCTTTACCGGAAATATCCGGGACTCGGCGGCGTCGTCCATACGCATTCCGTCTGGGCAGTCGCTTTTGCACAGGCCGGGCTTCCCGTACCGGCGCTCGGAACGACGCACGCGGATTATTTCTACGGCGACGTGCCCTGCACGCGTGCGCTGACGGACCGCGAGATCGAGGAGGCGTATGAAGAGAATACCGGCCATGTGATCACGGAAACGATCGGGGAAAACGATCCGCTCGCGGTCCCGGGCATCCTCGTAAGGAACCACGGTCCCTTTGCCTGGGGCAGGACGGCGAAAGGCGCCGTCTATAACGCGGTCGTGCTTGAGAAGGTCGCGGAGATGGCGTATAAGACGCTGACGCTTCTGCCAGGCGCCCCGCGTGTTCCCCAGTACCTGCTGGACAAGCACTATCTGAGGAAGCATGGCTCGAACGCCTATTACGGGCAGGGAACGGGAGAAGACCACTAAAAGGCAGAAAGGCAGGGAGCATGTCCGGAAGAAGAGATTACGCAGTCAGCTTTTATCTGATCCTGCTGGATGCGGTGACGCTCGCTGCGTCCTATTTCATTTCACTGAATCTGTTTACCCTGATCACGGGAAAGCGGAGCGCGAACGCGGAGATCGCGGTCCTGGTGATCTTTGCGGCCTTTCTGATCGTCAACGTCCTCTTCAACACGAACCGCTTCTTCCTGAAGCGGGACCGGACGGAAGAGTTCCAGGCGGTCCTGAAGCTGTTCGTCATCTTTATCGCGGTACTGACGGTCCTCGTCTATGTGCTGCACGTGATGGACGAGCTGTCCCGTATCGTTTCCGGACTTACTGCGCTCCTGTATTTCATCAGCGATTACCTGTTCCGGCTCCTGTTAAAGGCGTTCCTGAAGAAACATATGAAGGACGCGGGGACGCGGCTGATGCTGATCACAACGGCGGACGCGGCGGAAGACGCGATCCGGAACGTTCTGGAATCCGGCCGCTACAGCCGGGTCGATGGCATCGTGATCACGGACCGCGACATGAGCGGGCAGCAGATCGGCACCGTGCCGGTCGTCGCCGGCAGGGAGACGCTCTTCGATTATACGAAGCGTTCCGTCGTGGATGAGGCACTGATCCTGCTGCCGGATTATGACGAGGATTATGTGACGGACGTTATCAGCGAGCTTGGTTCGATGGGCGTCGTCGTGCACGTCGCACTGCAGGAATTCTCTTCGCTGAACGGCTTTATCCGCCAGGCGGAGAGCGTCGGCAGCTATCCGGTGCTGAGTTTCCTTTCCAGCGAACAGGACGTCCAGAAGATGGCGATCAAGCGTTTCTTCGACATCCTTTTCGGCCTGATCGGTTCGCTCTTCACGCTGGTCCTCACGATCTTTATCGCGCCGGCGATCCTGATCGAGTCGAGAGGCCCGGTCTTCTTTTCCCAGCTCCGCGTCGGCCGGAACGGCCGGATCTTCCGGATGTACAAATTCCGCTCCATGTACAGGGACGCGGAGGAACGGAAGAAAGAACTGATGAAGAAGAACGAGATGAACGGCCTGATGTTCAAGATGACGGACGATCCGCGGATCACGAAGGTCGGCCGTTTCCTCCGGGCGACGAGCCTCGACGAGTTCCCGCAGTTCTTCAATATCCTGAAGGGGGACATGAGCCTGATCGGGACCCGTCCGCCGACCATCGATGAATTTGAACGCTACCAGGAACATCATAAACGCCGCCTTTCCATGAAGCCCGGACTCACCGGGATGTGGCAGGTGAGCGGCAGGTCCACGATCACCGATTTTGAGGAAGTCGTGCGGCTGGACTGTTATTATATCGACAACTGGTCTTTCGCGCTGGACCTGAAGATCATTCTGAAGACGATCGTCGCGGTATTTACCAGGCGCGGATCCAAATAGAAGATCGGAGCAGATTTGATTACCGAGGAAGAAAAAGAGATCTTAAGAAAAGCGGAGGAGATCCGCCGGAAACAGGAACTGGATGCGATCGAAGCGGGAGACGACTATGGCTCCCGCTATCGTGTCCCGGGCCCTTATCATGTCCCGCAGCAGGAGGCATCCTACACAGAAGGCGCCCCGCAGGATGCTTATCCCGCATACGTGGTTCCTCCCGAGGAAGTACCTTACGGGACGGAGTTTCCGCCGGAAGAGCCGGAACCGCCTGTAAAAGAAAAGAAGCGGCGTCACATCTTCGGGAAGATCGTGCTCGTCCTGATGCTGCTTGTCATCGCAGCAGTGCTGTTCATCTTCCTGCAGGCCGGAAAAGCGGCCTACATGCCGTATGACGCGATCCAGGAGGATCCGGGCTGGGGACTCCCGAAAGCCCGGGAAAAGGGCGTTCTGAACGTCCTGCTGATTGGAACAGACGCCCGGGTATCGGACAACGACTGCCGGGCCGATTCCATCATCCTGATGTCCGTCTGCCCGCAGCAGCGGAAGATCTGGCTGACATCGATCCTGCGCGACTGCTATGTGACGATTCCGGATATCGGCATGAACCGGATCAATCACGCTTACCAGATGGGCAATGCGCGCATGCTCGTCCAGACCGTCGAGATGAACCTCCACGTCCGGATCGACCGCTACATCCGCGTGGATTTCTATTCCTTTGCCGAGATCATCGACGCCTTCGGCGGCGTGGATATCTTTGTGACAGGGGAGGAGGTCCACTGGGTCAACGCGTATCTTTCCGAGATCAATCACCTGATGGACATCGATCCCTATGATTCCCAGATCACGGAGGGCGGGCTGCTGCACCTGAACGGCCGCCAGGCGCTCGCCTATTCACGCATCCGCTATATCGGGACCGACTTCGGAAGGACCTCCCGGCAGCGGACCGTCCTGCAGGCGCTTTCCGCGCGCGCAAAGAAAAATCCGCTCGGCGTTTTATTCGCGAGCGGAAAGATCTACGGTGCACTGACGACGGATATGACCTGTCTGGAACTGACGGCGCTGACGCTCAGGACGCCGTTCCTGATGGGCTACCGGGTCGAGACCGGCCAGATCCCGTATGACGGGACCTGGTGGAACGATTCGATGGGCGCCGGCGGCGAAGTGCTCGGCCTCGATCTCGGGGCCAATACGGCGATCCTCAGAAAGAATATTTACGGCGAATAAGGGAAGACGAAATCATCGTCATCCGCGTAAGACGGCTTTTTCTCATCGTCCGCGTAAGACGGCTTCTTCTCATCGTCCGCGACAGGCAGGGCTGGCACCTCATCCGGTGTATCCTGCCTTTCTTTTTTGAGTTCGCCGATCCGGGCGAGCACGGCGATGAGCAGCATGACGGCGCCGGAAAGGAGCGTCAGGACGATCCCGGCCGTGAGGTACGGCACGCGGAAACGGAAACGGACGTCGTGCGTTCCTGCTTCGAGCGGTACGCTGATATACGCTTCCTTGACGGGCGTGATCTTTGCGGGCTTCCCGTCCACCGTGACCGACCAGCCTTCTTCATAGGCGATGGTGGTGTAGAGCGTGGCGCTCTCGGTAAGCGTGATGTGCCCGTTTACGTGGGTGTCGTCGTAATCATCCACGATGAACGGCGCCTTTGTCATGGCGTGATAGACTTCCGGCAGGACTTCTTCGTCGAAACGGTACAGGTTCAGGTTCAGCGTCTTGGTGGAATCCTTTTCCACATTTTCGAAGCTGATCACCGTGCCGCCTTCCACATAGCCGAGGTCCATCGTAATGGAACGGTTCAGATTGCTGAAGGTCTTCTTGAAATCCCCGTGGACGACTTCGATCTCCTTCGGGCCGGAGCGCGGAGAGTAGGCATAGTAATAACCGCTTTCGTCCGCGGAGAGCTGGATCTTTTTCTCCTTTGAGTAGCTGCCGGTCGCATTTATAAACAGCGGGCGGTCGGGATAGAAGAGCCTGGCAAGGCTGTTCTGGTTCTCGAGCGGATTTCCGGAGGTGGACCAGGCGTTATCGATATTCTGGATCAGGGCGGCCCCGAGCGGCAGCGCGTAGTTGTTGCGGTAGACGAAGACCTTGTCCTGCTCGTCATAGAGCCGGTATAAGGCGTTGTCGACGTCGAGCGCGTCCCGGGTCACGGAATATCGGATGCCGAACAGCATATCGGTAAAGAAGGTATGCCCGGTCGTCGAGTAGGCGTTCGTTGAAGACTCCAGGCCGAGATACTTATAGAATGTGGTCAGGTTCGCGTTCGCGACCGAGGAGAAGGTCGAAGCCGACGGATAGGAGAGCCAGGCACCGTCGTTCTTGGTGCGCAGCGTC
>CADBQM010000222.1 GCA_902796795.1 uncultured Eubacteriales bacterium | reverse complement strand
CGGATGTTCCTCGAATGGGACCAGCTCATGAAGAAGCTCGGAAGGAGCTTCGAAGAGCGGCTTCAGGCCTATGAGGAGAATGCCGCGATCCTTGAGGAGCGCGACGACCTTTATACGGAATACATCACGCTGCTGAACATGAACGGCCGCTATCAGGAAGCGCTCGACAAGATGCTCCGTCATCACTTCCATCCCTGGGAGGGCGGCGAAGGCAAGATCACGCAGCAGTACACCGTGAGCCTCCTGCATCTGGCAAAAGTGAAGCTGGAAAGCGGCGATGGCGAAGGCGCGGAGAAACTGCTCCGCGAAGCGCTCGTCTATCCGGAGAACCTCGGCGAAGGGAAGCTGGAAGGCACGAAGGACAACCACCTGTACTACCATCTCGGCCTCGCGCTGGAGCTGCAGGGGAAGGACGCGGAGGCGCAGGAGATGTTTGAGCGCGCCACGATCGGCACCGATGAACCGGCCGGCATGATGTATTACAACGACCAGCCGGCGGACATGATCCTTTACCAGGGCCTTTCCTTCCTGAAGCTTCATAAGACCCGGGAAGCGAAATCCCGTTTCTACCGCCTGATCGACTACGGCGAGACGCATCTGAACGATAAGATGCGGATCGAATACTTTGCGGTCTCGCTGCCGGATTTCCTGATCTTTGACGACGACCTGACCGTCCGCAACCACGCGCACTGCTGCTACCTGATGGCGCTCGGCCGCTACGGGCTCGGCGAAAAGGAGAAGGCGGCGGCGTTCCTTGAGGAAGCACTGGAATACGAGCCTTCGCACATGATGTGCCACCTTTACAGAAAGGACTTTGCCTGAGATGGAAGAACTGATCTTTGACCTGCCGAAGGAAAAAAGGCAGCTTCCGCTGTTCCCGATGGGCGGGAGCGACGCCGCGGGCAATCGCTACGACGCGGACGGGAAAAGCCTGTTTTTGAACGGAAAGCGCATCCTCCCGGTGATGGGGGAGATGCACTATTCCCGCGTGCCGAAGGCAGAATGGCGCCGGGAGATCCTGAAGATGCGCGCGGGCGGCGTGGACATCCTCGCGACTTACGTTTTCTGGAACCATCATGAGGAACGGCCCGGTGAGTGGGACTTTACCGGCAGCCGGGACCTCAGGGCTTTTCTTCATATATGTAAGGAACTGGATCAGAAGGTCTTCCTCCGGATCGGACCCTGGGCGCACGGCGAATGCCGGCACGGCGGCTTTCCGGATGACGTCCAGCACGCGGCGTATAAGACGCGTACGGACGATCCCGAATATCTGGAACGCGTGAAAGCCCTGTTCGCAAAGATCGCGGAGCAGGCGGAAGGCATGATGGCAAAAGACGGCGGTCCGATCATCGGCATCCAGCTGGAGAATGAGTACGGCCACTGCGGCGGTCCCGCGGACCGGGAAGAGCAGAAGCGGCATATGAAGACGCTGTACCGCATGGCGCGGGATGCCGGCTTTATCGCACCGTATTATACCGCGACCGCCTGGGGCGGCGCCTGCACGATCGACGAGACCCTGCAGGTCCTCGCGGGCTACGTGGACGCACCCTGGGACGACAGCACGGGATCCCTGCCCGCGATGGACAATTATCTCTTTACGCCCTATCACGACGACGCGGATACCGGTTCTGATTTCGGCCGCGCCGACGCAAGCCGCGGAACGGTGCGCCGGGACATGCCGTATCTTACGGCGGAGCTCGGCGGCGGCCTGCAGCCGACCTCGCACCGGCGGCCCGTGGCTTCCGCAAAGGACAACGCGGCGCACATCCTGACCGCGCTCGGTTCCGGCGCGAAGCTGATCGGCTATTATATGTACCACGGCGGCCTCAATCCGGACGGAAAATACAGTACATTAAACGAGGCGCAGGACATCGGCGGGAATACGACGGTCCCGGTAAAAAGCTACGATTTTGACGCCTGCATCGGCGAAGCCGGGCGGCCGTCGGAAAGCTTCGGCGCGCTGAAGAAATACCACAATTTCCTGCACGCGTTCGGGGAGGCGCTCGCGGAGTGCGAGACCGTCCTTCCCGCGGTACTGCCGGAAAACGCGGAAGATACGCATACGCTTCGTGCGGCGCTCCAGTGGGACCCCGAAAAGAAGAGTGGTTTCCTTTTCGTCAATAATTACGTCCGTCACCGCGTCATGGACCCGCATGCGGACGTGACGCTCGT
>CADBQM010000221.1 GCA_902796795.1 uncultured Eubacteriales bacterium | reverse complement strand
CGTCCCGGTCTTTTCATCAAAGAGTGAGACACAGTCGTCGTCATGTCCCGGCGTGTGGATCAGCCGTACGCGTCCGCCGATCATCGCGCCGTCCTCCAGGACCTGGTCTACGGTGACTGGGCGCAGTGTACAGACCGGCGCCGGCGAATCGCCGGGGAAACGCGTCCGTGTGCGGATCGCGTAAGGGGCGGGATCCTCGAGCTTCGGCTTCGAAGCCGTAAAGCAGGCGATCTTCTTTACGCCGAGCGCCTTCAGCCGCGCAAAACCGCCGCTGTGATCCCCATGCGTATGTGTGCAGGTCAGGAAGTCGATGTCTGTCGGCGTTAAGCCGCGCTTGCGGAGCGCCGGCACCAGGATCTCATCCACGTCCGCGTCCTTCGCCCCGCTGTCGACCAGGATCTTCTCCGCCCCGTCGATCAATGCCACGCCCGTAAAGACCGGACCGAACGGGATCTTAAGATAATAAACGTCTTCCGCGACCTGCCGGAATTCCGTACGATATTCTTTTCCTGTTTCTTCCATATGCTCACCCCGCAGGCGGTTTCATCCCCGCCTTCTTTTTACACTATATTCTTGTTTCCCATGTACCTCCATAGTAAAAAAACACCAGCACTTGCAAAATATACACTTCTGTATCCTTGACATTCATATCTGTTCTCACTATCATTTTAAAAAAGTACGCGCTGCATCCGCGCGCTTCCGGGCCGGAGGCTTTCCATGGCAAAAATGATCTTACGTTTACTCAAGATGGCAAAGCAGTACTGGGGACTGCTCGCAGTCTCCACGACGGCGCTCATTCTGGCATCGCTTGCCGGCCTTGTCACGCCCGAGATCGTGCGCGCACTCACCCGGACCCTGACTTCGTTCACCGGTACCGCCGACCAGATCCTCCCTGCCCTCATAAAAATGATGCTGATCCTGGTCGCCGCCTATCTTGTCCGTGCGCTTGCCCGCTTTACCGCCATGTATGTCAGCCACGTCGCGGCCTGGAAATTCGTCCCGAAGCTGACGTTCCAGATCTACGATAAACTGCAGTCGCTTTCCATGCGCTATTACCAGGACAAGCAGACCGGCCAGCTGATGAGCCGGATGGTCAACGATACCCGCCTGATCGAGCTTCTGATCGCGCACGCACTGCCGGATCTTCTGGGCAGCCTGCTGCTGGTCATCGGCGTCTCCGTGATGCTGTTCCGCATCAACTGGGTCCTGGCCCTGATCACCCTCATCCCGGTCCCGTTCATCATCTACGCCAGCACCTTCTATTCTAAAAAGGTCGCGCCGCTGTTCCGCATCAACCAGCAGGTCCTCGGCGAGCTGAACGGCGCGCTGCAGGACAACCTCTCCGGCATGAAGGAGATCCAGGCCTTCAGCCAGGAAGCGAAGGAACATCTGCGCATGGACCGTTACCGGAAACGTTACGAGGAAGTCAACATCCGCGCGAACTTTGTGAACGGCATCTTCCATCCCGGCATCGAATTCCTGACCTCCATGGGGACCGTGGTCATCATCGGGATCGGCGGTTATCTGGCGGCCAAAGGCACCCTCGCGGTCGCGGACGTCGTCGGCTACCTGATGTACCTGGCCCTCTTCTACACGCCGGTCACGCAGCTCGCGCGTCTCACGGAAGACGTACAGAACTCCTTTGCCGGCGCCGTCCGCATCTTTGAGGTGCTGGACGCGGAACCGGACGTCCGGGAAAAGAAGGACGCCGTCGAGCTCCCCGTCGGCCACGGCGCCTTCAGCTTTGAGCACGTCAGCTTCCACTATCTGCCGGAAGAGCCCGTGCTGAAGGATGTCTCCTTCTCCGTCCGCCCCGGGGAAATGGTGGCGCTCGTCGGTCCCACCGGCGTCGGCAAAACGACCACGGTCTCCCTGCTCGAACGCTTCTACGATCCGGTGGAGGGCGTCGTCCGCGTCGACGGCACCGATATCCGGGACGTAACGCTAAGGTCGCTCCGCGCACAGATGTCCCTGGTCCTGCAGGACGTCTTCCTGTTCAACGGAACGATCGCGGAAAACATTGCCTACGGTGTCTCAGAAGCTTCCCGCGAAGAGATCGAGGAAGCCGCTAAGATCGCCTCCGCCGATGCTTTCATCAGTGCGATGCCGGATGGTTATGATACCGTCGTCGGGGAACGCGGCGCCCGCCTCTCCGGCGGCCAGAAGCAGCGCATCGCGATCGCCCGCGCCGTCCTCCGCAATTCACCGATCCTGATCTTAGACGAAGCGACCTCCGCCGTCGATACCGAAACAGAAGCCCAGATCCAGGACGCCATCGAACGCCTGGCAGGCTCCCGCACGATGCTGGTGATCGCACACCGGCTCTCCACCGTCATGCGGGCCGACCGCATCATCGTCCTCGAAGACGGCCGGATCGCTGAGCAGGGGACCCACCGCGAACTGATGGAACAGAACGGCCTCTACCGCCACCTCTGGGACATCAGCCTGCGGCTGAATGAAGGGTCGTAAAAAACTGCCGTAAAAATATTTACATAATCACGGGCTTGCTATATAATAATTTTGCACACAAAAAAAATGATTTGGTGGTGATAAATATGAGCAAGACCGATTCCTATATCAGAGCCGTTTTTCTAATTATATCTTTATCATTTCTGCTTCTGATCGGATGTGGAAAAACAGGGAAGGCTGATCTGGATCTGCCGATCAAGGCTATCAAATGGGGCAGTTCTCAGGAAGATGCGGTGAAAGCCTTGGGAACAGCGAAAGAGGAGATCACGCAGGAAGGCCTGACACAACTCCTGTGGTCAGATACGCGTATCTGGAATGAAAAAGCATCCTTGCTGCTGCGCTTTGATACGACAGCAGACAACGGTTTATTCTATGCCGGCATAACTTTTCCGGAGCTTAATGAAGAAAAACTGGTTCAACATATGAAAAAAGAATATGGAGAACCTGTTCGGAAAGATGGAACCATCTACATCTGGGAAAACAAAAGTGTCGGGGATCTGCCGGACACCATGCAGGAGCAGGTGAAGCAGGCACTTCTCGGAGATTCTTCCGAAATACAGGAGGGAATCTGGAATACGATCTTGAAAGAGCCGCTGGTGCGTATCTCCTTACAGGGAAATAAACTGCTGTATGATGCAGAACACATGGCACTTGTAAGGAAACTTGAATCAAATTGATATTCATACACAAAAGACCCCTGCCGCACGCACTGTCGGCAGGGGTCCTTGTGTTTTTTCATCCTTTTTTACGATCCAAACGGCCGGAAGCGGTCCTTTTCTGTCAGACAGAGTTCCCGCACCCAGGTCGCATGCTCCGAGGCCGCGTTCAGGAAGCTCTTCGGGTGATGAGCGTCGGATCCGTAGTAGAATCTGCAGCCGCAGTCTTTTGCGATCCGGTAAGGCCGCAGGATCAGTTCCCGTTCCTCATCCGTATATTTGTTGATCGGCGTATTCAGCTCGATGCCGATGCCGACCTTGGCCGCCCGCTTAAACTGGTCCTCATAGACCCGATCCGGGATCTCCTGGAACAGCTTAATGTGATTTTCCCACGAATTGTCATACCCGGCCGCCAGCGAACAGGTCATATGCGCGAGCCCCATCTTGTGGAAAGGATAGTTTCCGTCGAGCAGCCGGTCCAGCCGCTCGACGACCAGCGTACGCCGTCGGGAAAGATCTCCCCAGTCCTCATCGCTGATCGTAAAGCCCTGCATATGCAGATGCGTCGTCGGAACGATGATAAAATCAAATACGTCAAAATGCTCTTCCGCAAGGCCGAGCCGGAAATCTTTGTCCATCTCGGTCTCGCAGCCGAAATACATCCGCACTTCCGGATCCTCCGGAAGCGGCAGACTTTTCTTCACATGCGTGATGTCCTGCGGCTCGTACCAGTCGCTCGCCCCCGGGACCGCCGCATCCCACAGATGATCGGTGATGCAGACCTCCTTCAGGCCTTCATCGTGCGCGTACTGAAGGATCCGCTCCGGCGTCTGCTCCGGATCCGCGGAGCAGGACGAGAGAAATGTGTGGATATGATAATCCTGCAAAAAACCAAACGGTCTGTCTTCCGTCATGGTAGTGCCTCCGCTGTGCCGCTTATTCCGCGATCAGGATCGTGTTCAGGGTCTTTGCCGGCAGCTTCACCTGCTGAATGATGCAGCCGCACAGGCGGATATTGACATTGACGTCGCCCAGGGTCTGGTTTAATAACAGCACGCCGACCGTTCCGTCCGGATTCTTTACGGCCGCCGCTTCGACCTCGTTTCCATAGACGCTCTTTCCCAGCACGACTGCCCCGGCCTGCACGGCGCCTGCGATCTGCCGCAGGTATTCATAAGCTGGCGTTTTTGTATAGCTTCCGTCTTCTTCATAGACCAGCGACGCCGCGAAACCGCCCGGGACGTGCCGCGGTCCTCCCGTACGGTCGACGATCATGTTCCAGTCGATCCAGCGCTGCATGCCATGGTTCAGATCGCCGATGATATCGTGTGCGTAATCCACTGCATCCTGGAGGTCGACCGCCTTCGGGTCTTTGCTGGCGAACATCGCCCTCCGGTCCGGATCCATCTTTTCCAGCACTTCTTTGGGGATATCGAATGCGAAGGCCTTTCCCGGGATATGCAGCGGGCAGCTCTCCGAATGCATCAGGACCTTTTCCGGATACTTTCCGTGCAGCAGCGACAGCGCGTCAAAATGATCGCCGGAATACCAGTGATAGGCAAAGCCGCTGATCTCTTCCGCCGCTTCCGGATCGTTCATGAAGGCATCGATGTGCTCGATCGCCCGCTCTTTATTGTGGTCCCAGATGAAGATCTCCACTTTTTCGGTCAGTCCTGCCGCCTTCATCTGCGGATACAGGTGCTCCTTCAGGAAGGTCCTTTCTTCCTCACCGCTCCACAGGCAGCTGTCCCAGTTGGTCGCCGCCGCAGCCTCGTTCTGAATGGAGAGCATCGTTACCGGGATGCCTTCCGCAAGATAGGCCTGGATGAACTTCACCAGGTATTTCGCCCACGAGGCATAGTATTCCGGCTTCAGACGGCCGCCGAAGCACCTTCCCGGCTTCGTAAGATCGACCTGGATCCCGCGTCCGCCGTAGACCGCCGCATCATTCTGCGTCATTTCCGGCGGCGTCTTCCACTGATACGGGGGAGACCAGGGGCTTAAAAGTACGTTGATCGGCCGGCCGGCGATCGCCATCGCCTCTTTCATCACGGGAATATTCCACTTCAGGTCCCGGGCGATCGAAAAGGTCTCAAGCGCCGGATCCGCGATCGGGTCCGCGACCGCCTGGTACTCTTCCAGGGAATAGTCACAGGAGTCGATGTGCATGCGCACAAAGCGCGCGTCCATACCGTCCGGTCCGAACCAGGCCTTCAGCGCCTCCGTCCGGGTCTCCGGGCTCATCTGGCAAAGCAGCCAGCAGGAGGTCTCCGTCATCGCGCAGCCAAAGCCCTCAAAGGTCTGGAAGGTATAATCCGGATAAATGCCGACAACATGGGATTCCACGGCTTTTCCAGTCTCGGATTCCCGCTCGACCAAAAGTTCTTTCTCTTCAAAAGAGACCTTCCCTGTTGTAAGATCATAAAATGTTGTTTTTTGTAATG
>CADBQM010000220.1 GCA_902796795.1 uncultured Eubacteriales bacterium | reverse complement strand
GTTTCAATGTAGCGGGAGGGGGACTTGAACCCTCGACACCGCGGGTATGAACCGCGTGCTCTAGCCAGCTGAGCTATCCCGCCAAAATTGGAGTGCCTGATTATGGTAGCACAGATTTTGGCGGGTGTCAACCGCTTTCTTTTTTTAGGTGCGTCTCGTCGGAAAGGCATCGAAAAACGTATGATTACAGGCAGCGGTATGCTATAATAAAAAAGCTAATTACTCCACCAAAAGCGAAAAAAACTGTGAAAGGAAGCACGGCGGTGTCGGACGATCAGCTGTATCGAGAATATCTGGCAGGGGATCCCTCCGCGGGCGATGCGCTGATGCTCCGGTACGGCAATGCGGTCACCGCCTATCTGGACGGCTTTCTGCACAGCGCCGAAGACGCGGAAGACCTGATGCTGGACTGCTTTGCCGCGATCCTGGTCAACAGGCCGAAGATCGCGGAGGGCCATTTCCGTGCCTACCTTTTTAAGATCGCGCGGAACAAGGCCAATCATCTGTGGAAGCTCCGCTTCAAACGGCAGGAGTTCAGCCTGGATGAGACACTCGGTGAAACGCTTCCGGCAAAAGAAGCTTCTCCAGAGGAAGACGTCGTCAAAAGAGAACGCAGTGTCATCCTGGAGCAGTGCCTGAACCGTATCGCCCCGCAGTATCGGGAGGCTTTGTGGCTGTTTTACTTCATGGATATGAGCTATGCCCAGGCGGCGAAAGTCGTGAACTGCTCGACCAAACGGATCGAGGATCTTTTGAGAAACGGAAAGGCGCGGCTGCGCCTGGAACTGGAGAAGGAAGGTATCACCTATGCGGACATCTGAGGAGCGTATTCAGGAGCTCCATCATCGTATGGATACACTGGCGGAGATGAAGGAACGCCGGAACGACCGGATCAGGAATGCTGCGATCGTCTTGGCCGCCCTTGTCATTACCGTAGCGATGGCGCTGATGATCGCCAATGCCCCGGTGCTGGATCCCGGCGAGATCGGGGAAAGCGCCGCAGCCAGTATCTTTGCGGATCATTCTGCCCTGGGTTATGTGGTGATTGCGCTGCTGGCTTTCTGCCTCGGCGTGCTGGCGACGATCTTCTGCTTCCGGCTGAAGAAGCACAGAGAGGAGAAGCGGGACGATGCTTGATACCTACGGGAACATCCTGCAGACCGCTGTTTTGCTGGCCTGCAGTATTTTTTCGGTATACAAGGCCGTGAAATTCCGGAGCAGGTCCTGGACGGTCCTCTCTTTTTTCTATGGCTGCTGGATGCTGGGGGACGTCTACTGGCTCGCCTGCCTGATCTTTTACAAAAGCACCCCCCAGATCTCCACGATCTCCGATCTGAGCTGGTATGCGGCCCAGATCTTCCTCTATCTCCTGCTCCGATATACCTGGCCCCCGGAAGAACTGAAAGGGATCCATCCCGTTTCCTGGCTGGCCCCTGTTTTCACCGCCGGGATGGCCGTGTTTTTTATGTTCTGGGGCGAGATCATCTCGAACCTGGTCTACGCGGCGCTGATGGGACTCCTTCTCTTCGCGTCGATCCGCCGGATCGCGGATAAAAAAGCGGCCGGGCCGAAGCGGTTTCTTCCGGTCACGATCCTCGTTTACGTCCTGCTGGAGTACGGATTATGGGTCGCTTCCTGCCTCTGGGATGATTCGCTGCTGTTTCAGCCATACTACGTCTTTGATCTCATGATCACGGCAAGCTTCCCCGTCTTCCTTCATGCGGTCAGAAAGGCGGTGACGGTATGAACTATATTGAGAACATCTATATCTGCCTGGCCGCGCCGCTTTTCCTGGCAGTACTCTGTGTGCGCAGGGATGCCCGGAGATCGCTCTCCTTTATTCTTTCGGGGATGACCGCCTGCCTCCTGTCTGCTTACGTCAGCACTTTTCTGGCCGGTGTGCATGGCGTGGATGCGGTGACCGCGTCTTATGAGATCTCTCCGGCCGTGGAAGAGACTTTAAAACTCCTGCCGCTTCTTTTCTATCTGCTGGTCTTTGAACCGGAGAAGCGCTTCGCGATCGGCGGCGTCCTGATGATCTCCGTTGGATTCGCCACCTTTGAAAACGTCTGTTTCCTGACGGCGTACGGCACGTCAGAGCTCTTCCGCCTCGTGATCCGCGGCTTCGGGACCGGCGCCATGCACGTCGTCTGCGGCATGGTCGTGGCGGAGGGCCTGTTCCTCCTCTGGGACCGGATGGGACTTAGGATCGTCGGGACCTTTGCCCTTTTGTGTTTTGTCATTACGTTTCACGCGATCTTCAACATCTTTGTCAATCAGACCGGCGCCGTCTTCTGGGTCGGAAGTACGATCCCGCTGATGGTGGTCCTGATATACGTCCTGTTCCTTCAGAAAAGATTTGATATGTCATGAGCCGCGTTTTCCTGCGCCCCCGTTCCGGGGGCGTATTTTTTTTGCCTTTTTTGAAAAAGAGGTTCGGGTTTTTCCTTTTTTCGGACACTATATAGGTGAAAGACTTTTTCAGAAAGGAGGACGCATGGGATGACGACAGATGAAAGAGTCTCATCACTGCACGAGCGGATGAAAGATCTCCGGCGGAAAAAAGAACACCGTAAGACCGGCGTGATCGGCGCCGCCGGCGCAGTGCTTGCCATTTGCCTGTTTGTTTTGATCTTTGGAAAAGGCACCCTGCACTCCGGCTGTCCGGCGGGCATGTACAGCGCCTCCATGATGTTGTTTGAAGAAGCCGGAGGCTACATACTGGCTGCGATCATCTCCTTTGCTGCCGCGGTCGTGATCACGATCGCCTGCATACACTGGAAAAAGAAGCAGCAGAACAAATCAGATCGGAAGAACGATGAAGATAAGGAGGAGAACCGTGAAGAATGAAAGACAGGCAATCAAGAGAGTCCTCAGCCTCTTGCTGGTGTTCGTATTGGTGGTGGGAGCCTTTCCCGGTGTAATACGGACGGTCCGCGCGGAGGAGGCCGGGGGGTCAGCGGGTCCGGGGGATCTGACCGAGACCATTCCGGGCAGCCAGCTGCTCACCCTTGACGGGACTGACCCGGAAGGCTTTGACCCGAACGACGACACGAACCCCTACGGTTCGACGAAGGACGCCGGCGGAACGCTTGCGATCCCCTGGGACGAACTGGTGGTCCTGACCGAAAATTATGAAGTCAATACCCACAGGCAGAACTGGTACAAGGGGTATAAGAGAAACGAAGATAAGCAGGCCCTGGAAGAGTTTCAATCGACTTCGAGCACGAAGGTCGGGTACAAGAATCTTGTTTACGTACAAAGCGCCTCTTTTGACAAGTCGGGGACCGGGCGCCGGGATGTTGTGGCTTACGTTGGTTTTGATCCCGACGACAACAAATATCATCTGTGGATGGTCGACACCGCTGACGGAAACAAGACCTATGACGCGGTGGTCGATCATTGGGAATGGGATGACGATGAAAAAGATTATAAGGAACACAAGCCCATCTTTACCAGAAACAACACCTGGCAGTGCGACCACTATGCAGCCAACAGCCTCCTTTCCATCACGGCCGGCGACTTTGGCAGAGGATATGAAACGGTGGTGGTCAGCGCCTCTTTCCGCACGAGAGACGACAGCGGCGGTTCCCTCACGTTCTCGTTTGAATACGCTATTGTTGATGGAGAACTTACCCGTATCGGCTCCAATAAGCTGGAATGGTTGGATTCGAAGACGTATATCAATACCGTCTCCACCGCTGCGGGCGACCTCAACGGTGACGGATATGATGAATTCGTCGCCGTGCTGGCAAGGACCAACGGCGCGCCGGAAGGAGACGGCGAGACCAGGATGCTGGTCTATCCCGGTGGGAAGGGAAAGACAGGCTGCATCGTGAACCGTAAAGCGGTCACCGCCAGCCTGTATAAAGACTTTAAGCCGAAAGGGGAAGATCCGTACCGGCTCTCCTTTGCCGCGCCTGGTACGGCGATCGGCGACGTGGATGGCGACGGTAAAAATGAGATCGTCGTGGGCGGATACCGCTTCCTCAGCGACGACGGCGGCGATTACAAAGCGAAGAATGCCCAGGTACTGGGCGTTTACGAACTCTCCAACAACATCATCAGCGAGGTCATGTTCGCAGAACCGGATATCAACCTCTTTATCAAGGGAGGCTTCTGGGAGAAAGACCAGATCCATCCGCGCGCCGCGGTCGCCACGGTCGCGTTCAACGGACATAACGGGCAGGACCTGATCTTCTTTAACGGTGAGATCTGGACGTATAACAACAGCTCCAACCTGTCGAAGACCTATACGCCGTCCTACTTTGAAGAAAAAGACGACTACATGGGAAGCGACCGGATCAGTAATGCCTGGGTGAGCTGCGTGGCGGTAGGCAACTTCGACCACAACGACATCGGGCGCCAGCAGGTCTATTTTGTGGTCGCCCTCAAAAACGAACTTTCCGAGGCTTACGGTTTTAAGGTAGGAATGATCGGCGCCACCTATAAGGATACCGAGGACATGCTCGGGACCATCACCGGTGGCAGCTTCTACAGCAGTGATATTGACGGAGACGATTATCAGATCGAAGACGGCGATGCCTTCATGTACGACCAGCAGGAATGGACCGCCAACCATACCGTCATCACGGCCTGCGATATGGATTTCGACGGCGTGCGCTTAAGGTATGCGGGCAAGAACTATATCTACACCGATCCCAAGATCGAGGCCGTACTTCAGGCGGCGCCGTATTTCAGCGGCGTCCAGGAGGCCGGCAGCACCGTGTACGCGATCACGACAAGCTACGGGGAATCGACGGAGACGACGGTCTCCCTGGACTGGTCCGTGGGCCTTTCCCAGGAGCTGCAGGTCGAGGCAGGCCCTGCCTTTAAGGTCGCCCTGGATACGGGAGCTGCTTTTAACTACACCTGGGAGTGGGAGGACGGCTGGACGGTCAGTTATAAGTCCTCTTTTGAGACGACCAACCAGAATACCGTTCTTCTGCAGCGCACGCCGATCATCCTGTACGACTACGACATGTACAACGCGAAGACTAAAAAATGGATGGAAAAGGCCGTCCAGGTCCCCATGCCGCTGGGGCCCGTCTGGAGCCAGCTGAGCATCGAGGACTACAATGCCTTTGTGGATTCTTATGATGCGATGGTGGCGACGATCAAAAAGCAGGCTGACACAAACAATTATAAGTACGATCCGCCCGTGCTTTATAAGATCATTGATACCGCGGAAAGCAATAAGGATACGGGCGAATTCCTGATCGGCAATGAAGGCAAACCCGAAAATTACCTGCATGACTGGAACAACGGCGACCTGACCGACGCCGGAGTGCTGTCACAGGGACAGGATATGCAGCTGACTTATTCGGGATCTTCCAAAACGATGGAGTACGAACATTCGGCATCCCATACGGAGGGAGAAGGTTTCTCGGGCGGCTTTTCCATCAACTTTACCTGCCAGGTCGGCGCCGGTGCCCTGGGCAACAGTGCGATGGCGGGCATCTACGTTTCGGCGGATTTCCTGAAAGGGACCTGCGAATACAAGACCACGACCAAGGGCAATACCGTTTCCGGTACGGTGAAAGACCTGAACGGGACGGCGCTGAAGGAACAGGGGATCCCGGAAGACGTCATCCGCGCCTATCAGTTCTTCTGGTCCTTCGGGCGCTGGTACGTCAAACTCGGTACCGGCCACAGTGTTCCGGAAGCAGAAGAGGGCACCGCGGAGGCACTCACAGAACCGGTATGGGACAACTCCCATGTTCCTGTGTACGGCTATAAGGTGTCGAATATCTCCATGCCGCCGCAGCCGCCGGAGCTTTCCGTTTCGTATGCGGACGGTACGTTTACGCTCATCTGGGAAGACGAGCACGCGGACGCTGTCGACGGCTATTACGTCTATCAGGTCGTGAACGGCGATCATGTACGGCTGAATCCCGTGCGGCTGGCCGCCCACTCAAATTCCTTTACGGTATCGAAGGCGGATCTCAGCGATGCGCACGGCAACCTTTACTTATTCGCTGCCACTTCGGCAATCGACTTGACCGGCGGCGGCGAAATGGAAAGCGTCTGGTCCAACCAGGTGTTTTACGTACCGCCCACGGGCGGTCCCGCAGGTCCTGAGGGGCCTCAGGGCAAAGACGGCCGATCGGCCTACGAGCTCGCGGTCCTCCACGGGTTTAAGGGTACCGTCGCCGAATGGATCGCTTCCCTTGTCGGCAACGGCATCGGTATTGAGCGGATCGAAAAGACCGGCACCTCCGAAGATGGCCTGATCGATACCTACACGATCTATTACACCGACGGAAATACCATGACCTTCACGGTCGGCAACGGCAAAAACGGCACGGACGGCGCGGATGGCCGCGGGATCGTTTCCTTTGAAAAGACCGCCACGGACGGAAATGTGGATACCTACACGGTGACCTACACGGACGGCACGACGTCCTCGTTTACCGTGACCAACGGCACGAACGGCCTGTCCGCCTATGAGATCGCCGTCCTGAACGGCTTCAAGGGGACTGCCGCCGAATGGATCGCCTCCCTGCATGGCAACGGCATCGGCGTGGACCATATCGAAAAGACCGGCACGTCGGAAGACAGTAGGATCGATACCTACACCATTTACTACACCGACGGAAGCTTTTACACCTTTACCGTGACCAACGGTGCGAAGGGCGAGCAGGGCGAACAGGGTGAACAGGGCGAAACGGGCGTCGGTATTGCTTCCATTGAGAAGACTGGTACTTCCGAAGACGGCCTCATCGATACCTACACGATCACCTACACAGACGGTACGACCGACAACTTTACGCTGACAAACGGTGCGGACGGCCGGGAAGGCCTCTCTGCCTATGAGATCGCCGTCCTGAACGGATTCAAGGGCACGATGGCCGAGTGGATCGCCTCCCTGACCGGCAACGGCATCGGCGTGGACCGGATCGAAAAGACCGGCACGTCGGAGGACGGGATCGTTGACACTTATACCATCTATTACACCGACGGCAGCAGCTATGGCTTCACCGTGACCAACGGCGTGGACGGTACGGGCATCGCGTCGATCGCAAAAACGTCCGGCGAAGGGAATACCGACACCTATACCGTGACGCTGACCGACAACAGCACGTACAGCTTCACGGTGACCAACGGCACGGACGGCGTCGGCGTGGCAAAGATCGAAAAGACCGGCAGCTCCGAGGACGGCCTCGTCGACACCTATACGATCACGCTGACAAACGGCGAGACCTTCAGCTATACCCTGACCAACGGTCAGGACGGCAAAGACGGCAACGGCGTGGCCTCGATCGAGAAGACGGAACCGCAGGAAGGCGCCGATCCGAACCTGGACGTTTACCTGATCAAAATGACGAATGGAGACATGTACACCTTCTCCGTGCGGAACGGCATCGACGGTGTGAACGGCAAGAGCGCTTATGAACTTGCCGTGGAGAACGGCTATAAAGGAACGCTCCTGGAATGGCTGGCTTCCCTGCGGGGCAGCGGCATCAGCCTTCTCGGCATCGAGAGCGATATCGTGGACGAACTGACGACGGCCTATACCTTCCTCTATTCCGACGGCACCACGTTCACCTTCAGTGTCCGGAACGGTAAAGACGGCGAAAAGGGTGAAAAGGGTGAGGACGGCGTCGGCATCGCATCGATCGAAAAGACCCGGACCGACGGCAGCAGCGACGTCTACACCATCACCTACACCGACGGACGCACATTTAGCTTTACGATCTACAACGGAAAGGACGGCGCGGACGGAAAAGACGGCAAGGACGGAAAGAACGGTACAGACGGAACGAACGGAAAGAACGGTTCGGACGGGACGGACGGCAGGAACGGCACCGACGGGAAAAACACTTCGAGAACGGTCTTGACGGACGGCAGAAAAGGCGCGGACGGCGCCGATGGGAAGGATGGCCTTGACGGTAAAGACGGAAAGGACGGCATCGACGGCGTGGACGGCAAAGACGGCCTGGACGGCAAGGACGGAAAGGACGGTGTGGGCGTCGCGGAAGTTAAGATCAAGGAAGGCGACCTCGTTCTTACGATGTCCGACGGCACCGTGATCAACGCCGGCAGCATCGTTACAGAGAACCGGGTCAGCCCCGAGACACAGAAGAGCGTCCCCTGGTGGATCATCTTCGTCCTCATCGGATGGAACACCCTCCTGACAGCTGGCTTTATCGCACTGGCCGTGACGAAAAAAGGCGGATCGGCGAAAGCCGGATCCGCGAAAAAAGCAGGAGAATAAGCCGCAGTCATGAAGTGGGGCCGCCTTTCGGCGGCCCCTTTTTTATGCCTGCAGTCTCACCTGAGACTGCGCTTTGTGGGTTTTTTATGCGAGCGTTCCCATCGGATCCCAGGGAAGAAGTTCGATCGGCTCTTCTTCGAGCGCCTGCTTCCACGCATCCGTCAGGTACTTCTTATTGATGATGACCTGGTAGGTGAAGGCTTCGAACCACAGGTCGCTTGCGATGTAGTAGCCCTTGCTGCCGGCGTCTTCGCCCCAGCTGTTCTCGATCTTCCAGCGGTTCGGCCTGCCGTTCTGGTCCAGGTTGACGCCGCAGAGCACCATCGCGTGGTTCATGGCGCTGTCGTGGTAATCCAGCCGCTCTTCCTTGGTGAGGCTGAAGTCCATGCCGCCGAAGATCTCGTTGTAGCGGAAGCTGTCCTGGTCCCAGATGCCGCGCTTGCGGTCGCCGTATTTGCCGCAGTCCGAACCGAACCAGACCAGCTCGCCGTCCTGCATCTGCTTGATCGTGAGCGCCTTCAGTTCTTCGATCGGAAGGTTCAGGTAGCGGATGCCGCCGCCGATCACGTTGCCCAGGTACTGGACGGTATAGACCTTTCCGTAAGGCTTGTCGGCGGTCGGTGCGTTGATGACGCTGACGTAATCGTCGAGGTCGATGCCGACATACTTTTCATAGAATTCCAGCGGGGTCAGGCCGTAATCCGCATGGAATTCCTTGTCTTTGTCGCGGTATTCGAAGTCGAACTTCTGCACCGGCTCGCCGAAGCAGATGCAGAGGGCCTTGAAGTATGCTGAGAGCATCTCTTCCTTGCGGGCGGACGGATCCTTTCCTTCCGCGATGAGCTTCCGAAGTTCGATCGCGTCCTTACGAAGGTGCATGTTCGTGAACTGGGAGAAGCCGCGGGTCGACTGGGACTGGGCAGTCTCCGGCATGGCGCTCATCGGAACGACGCCGTATTTCCTGACGACGCTGACCATCATATCCCACTGGCCGCCGTCGCCGATGCCCTGCAGGATCCAGTCGAGCGTGCGGTCGCCGACCGGACGGTCCGCGGAATCGATCACGGATTCCAGGAAGAAATTGATCTTTTCGAATTTATCCCAGAAGGCGAAATAGTTGCCGGACAGCTCGAAGCGGTCCAGATTGCACTTTTTGATCACGGCTTCGCGCATCAGGTTCATCGAGGCAAAGAGCCAGCAGCGGCCGCTCTGCTTTTGGTTGGTGATGCCGGTCGTCGGGATCTCGATCGAAAAAGTCATCTGAAGCTTTGCCGCGTTCACGGGATCAAAGGCGATATCAGCAAGCGGGGTGTTGGAAGCCGCGGAGGTGAGTGTTTTTGCCGTGGGGTCACTTTCGTAGGCGGCACGGAAACGCTCCACAAGTTCGGGGGTGATGGGTCTTGCATTATCTAACATGGCGTTCCTCCTGATCATAGCTGCTCCAAAAAACGGAGAACGAAATAAAAAACGTACGTCCATTATAAACCAGGCTTCCGTGAAATGGTAGAACAAATATTTGCAATCTTCGCCCGGGTGATTTATGATGTAAACGGATTATGGTTGATAATCTGAACGGTTTCAGGAGGGTGTTTTTTCCTTCGGAAAGGATCGGCTGCCATGGAAAATTTCTGGGATCCGAAAGTTTGGGGAAGTTTTAATCTGATCGCGGTACTGCTGATCAGCCTGCTGATCGCGAACGCGCTGAAGAAGACGATCCGTTTTCTGCAGGCGTCGTTGATACCGACGTCGGTGCTCGGCGGGGCGATCCTGCTGGCAGTCTCCGGCATTTTTAAACTGGTCAGCGGTAAAGAACTGTTCGACACAGGCTTTTTCGGCGGCAACGGGACGGCGGTGCTCGAAATGATCACCTACCACACCCTGGCGCTCGGCTTTATCGCGACTACTTTCAAGTCGACAGGCGGGAAACCGGGAAAGAAGCGGATCTCCGAGATCTTCAATACCGGCGCGACGACCGTCTCCGGCTACCTGATCCAGGCGCTCATCGGTCTCGCGATCACAATGACGGCAGCGCTCTTCATGAAGGACTTCTTCAAGGCCGCCGGCGTCCTGCTGGCTTTCGGCTACGGTCAGGGTACCGGCCAGGCGCTGAACTACGGCGGCATCTATGAGTCGTCTTACGGCTTTACGGGCGGCAAGAGCTTCGGCCTGACGATC
>CADBQM010000219.1 GCA_902796795.1 uncultured Eubacteriales bacterium | reverse complement strand
TTCTCTGAGAAGCGTTCCAGTTTCTCCGTGGAGACCGGCAGCATGCCGGTATCGACGGCGCCGGGCCGCACGACGGTGACCGGGTGGCCTAAGAGCTGCAGCTCCATCCGGAGCGCGCGCGCGTACTGCTCCACCGCCGTCTTCGTGACCGCGTAGATCCCGGTAAACGGCAGCGGATATAAGGGCGCGAGCTCGCTCGAGATCATCACGATGCGGCCGCCTTCTGAAAGCAGCGGAAGGAACTGCCGGTTCACACGGAACATTCCGAAGAGGTTCACGTTAAAATCCCGGACGAAGTCTTCCTCCGGCATCTCCACGAGCGAATTCAGGTCATAGACGCCGGCCATATGGATGATCCCGTCCAGAAGGCCGGCTTTTTCGCGGACTTCCTGAAAAGCCTGCCGGACGCTCTCTTCGTCCGTGATATCGGCGCTGAGCAGCGTCACGCCGTCAGTTTCATTTTCCCCGGCCCGGTCGATCCCGAAGACCCGGTGCCCTTCTTCCAGAAGCTTCCGGCACAGGGCGCTGCCCATGCCGCCTAAGCAGCCCGTGACAAGATAAATACCCAAGGTATATTCCCCGTCTTCCTTTTATTTCAGATATACGGCAACGGCTTCAAAAGGCGCTTTCAGTTCCACGCAAAGGCAGCCGTCCTGAAGCCGCACTTCATTATTTTCCGAATCCATGACGCGGAGGATCTTTTCCGCCTGTACCGGCAGTTCGACCCGGTCCGGGAAGCTGCCGCCAAAGCTGTGGATCACCGCCAGCGTCTCATCGCCCGCCCTGCGGACGACGGCCTGCCAGCCTTCCGGGTGCCGCCAGCTCTCACTGACCTGCCCGTAAAAGGCGGATACACCGTCCCGGATCACATGGCGGACCGCCCGGTAGAAGTCCGTGCCTTCGCCGACCTTTTCCCACTGCGCCTTAGAAAGCCGCGTCACGTCGCCGGAAAGGCACATGACGCCGAGGAAGGTATTGATCAGTGAATAATTGATCCGGCGGATGCTGTCGTCTTTCCTGAGCACCGCCCAGATCTGGGACTGCGCGGGCAGGATGACGCGGTGCAGGGCAGCCGCGATGATCGGGATCTCCGCACATTCGTGCGCATCCGAAAACGACGCCATGTCCGAGACCGCCATCATGGCCGGCTCCAGCCGGTGGCCGCCGGAAGAGCAGTTCTCGATCACGAGCTCCGGCAGTGCTTCCCGCATGCGGCGGAAGAAACGGAGCGTCCCCTCGCCGTTCCTGCGGAGGCCCTCGCCCAGGCTGTCCGGATCGTCACAGCCGATACCGATACAGTCGTTGTAATCCACTTTGATGTAGGAAAAGCCGCAGCGCGCAAGCAGGCCTGTGACCCGCTCGTCAAGATACGCCTGTGCTTCCTCTTTCCTTAAGTCCAGGAAGCGCCTGCCGCCGGTGTCGATCACCGTACCGTCCCTTGTAAGCAGCAGGTCTCTCTGCTGAAACAGGTCGGAAAGCGGCGCCGCGGTCTCTGCTTCGAACCAGATCCCGGGCTTCATACCGTTTTCACGGATCATGTCCGCCGTCGCCTTCAGCCCGTCCGGGAACATCTCCTTTTCTTCCGGGATCCAGTCACCGCCGCACTCCGACCAGCCGATGCCCGGCTTCCGGTACCAGCCGGCGTCGATCACTAAATATTCCATCCCGCGGCCTTTCAGCACGCGGACGATCTCCTTCAGGTTCTCATGGCTCGGATTGCCCCAGGTCGTGCAGTATTCGTTGAACATCACCGGCAGCTTGGCGTCCGGATGCGGCATGTTTTTCCGGTGCACGGTCAGCAGCCGCTGCGACACTTCGTCCACGCCGCCGATGCCGACGGTCAGATACGCTTCCGGCGTTTCAAAGCTTTCCCCGGGCAGGATCTTCTTTGCCCAGCGGCCGTAGTCCTCGTCGGGCAGGGCTGCCATCAGGTTCAGGCAGTCGTCCTTCCTGCGGAGCTCGATCTGCCAGGACGTCGGGCAGGCCAGCTGGACCGCCCAGGTCACGCCGGCCTTCCGGTCTTCAACGGCCGCGAAGGGGAAATAGCCGCGCACCGGCATGGAGCCCAGCTGACCGAACTTCACAAGGCGCAGCGCGTGACCGCTCCACGAAGGCTCGAGCATCGCTTCTTCGATGCTCTCGGTCTTCAGGCGGCCTTCCGCGCTCCACATACTGAGAATGCGGTGCAGGTACAGCGCGCCGGAAGCGTCGCCTTCCGTAAAGGGCGTGATGCCGCCTAAGTTCAGGCTGGAGAGCAGGTTCAGGACGACGGGCGCGTCCCCGGTGTTTTCAAATACCGTGGAGACCCGGAGCGCCTGCAGTCCTTCTTCATAGCGGAGCCTGTGATATACCGTCCGCCCGCTGCCGTCCCCGACCGTCGTGACGACGGTATCGCCTTCCAGGACCTGGGAAATGAATTTCAAGTGTGACGTGCCTGCCAGTGTATGGCCGTTGCCGTAGCCGTCCGGCAGGCGGTCGCCGCGCGCGTGGAGCTCTGCGAGCGGACCCGGTTTATGCGGTTTTTCAAGCACCCGGTCCTTCAGGGCGGCCGGGACCACCGACAGGCTCATCTCGTCCGCCTCGTTCAGGCGGTATTGGAGCAATATGTCACCGAAAAGATATTCGCTGTACTTTTTCATCATCCGTGCCTCTGTTCCATTTACTCCCGTTCACGCGATACAGGGCTATCACGCTCCGGATGTGTTCACATTATCATAAAAAACACAAAATGTCAGCAGAAAGTCCTTGACATCTCCGCCCGGGGGAATAAAGTTATTGATTGAACACTTCTGAAAACATTGCATTATAATGAGGTAGATATATGACACTGAGGGAGATCGGGGCAGGCCAGTCTGCCCGGGTACTTGCCGTCGGCGGCAGCGGCGCGCTGCGCCAGCATTTTCTGGACATGGGGATCATCCCCGGCATCGAGATCACGGTCATCAAATTCGCGCCGATGGGGGATCCTGTC
>CADBQM010000218.1 GCA_902796795.1 uncultured Eubacteriales bacterium | reverse complement strand
CGATCCTTACGCGGACGCGCTGATGAGCCGCGCCTTCCGCATGTACCGCGACTGTGTGACCGGCCGGCCGAACGTGCGCGGCGGCAGTTACCGTGTGAACATGCTCCCGACGACCTGCCATGTGTACTTTGGCGAGGTCATGGGCGCGAGCCCGAACGGCCGCCTTGCCGGCATGCCGGTCTCTGAAGGCATCTCCCCGGACAAGGGCGCCGACCGGAACGGCCCGACGGCGGTCATCCGTTCGTGCGCGGCCATGGACCAGCTTTCGACCGGCGGGACCCTGCTCAACCAGAAGTTCACGCCTGCCGTCGTTGCGGATGAAAAAGGCCTCACCCAGCTCGGGAACCTGATCCGGACCTACTTCGGGATGGACGGCCACCACATCCAGTTCAACATCATCGACCGGCAGACGCTCCTCAATGCACAGGCGCATCCGGAAGACTACAAGGACCTCATCGTCCGCGTCGCGGGCTACAGCGATCATTTCCACAACCTGAGCAAAGCGCTGCAGGACGAGATCATCGCCAGGACCGAGCAGCATTTCTGAGGGACGTTATGAAAGAACTGAAAAACGATCCGGTGATCCGTTCGCTGTATGAAAGAAAGTCGGTGCGCGCTTATACGGGAGAGAAGATCCCGGAGGAAGCGGTGCAGGAGATCCTGAATGCCGCGGTCCAGGCGCCGACGGCGGGAAACCAGCAGTTATATACCATCCTCCGGATCACGGATCCGGAGAAAAAGCATCGTCTGAGCATCTCCTGCGACAACCAGCCCTTCATCGAGGAAGCGGACCTCGTCCTCGTTTTCCTGGCGGATTTCCGGAAGTGGTACCGCGCGTTTGTGGAAGCGGGATGTGCGCCGAGGAAGCCGGAAGAGGGGGATCTGATCCTTTCGATCGAGGATGCGGTGATCGCGGCCGAGAACGCGGTCGTTGCGGCGGAAGCCCTGGGCATCGGTTCCTGCTATATCGGCGATATCATGGAGAACATCGAGACCCAGCGGGAGATCCTATCGCTGCCGGAGTACGTCTTCCCCGCCGCGATGCTGGTCTTCGGCTATCCGACGGTGCAGCAGAAGGAGCGGAAGAAACCCCCGCGTGTCCCGATGGAATACGTCGTACAAGAAAACGCGTACCATGACCATACGCCGGAGGAACTGCGGGCGATGTTTGCGGGAAAGACCCGGGAGCGGGGCTTTGAAGCCTGGATGAAGGCTTTCTGCGAATATAAGTACACGTCGGATTTTTCCGTTGAAATGTCCCGTTCCGTCCGGGCTTATCTTGCCCAGTTTGGAAAAGACGCCGAGTAACAGCAGGTGCATTCCGGACGGGAACATACAAAAAAACCTCATGCCGCAGCATGAGGTTTTTTTATTCGTCCTTCTTACAGTTCCTTGAAGAATTCGATCACTTCATCGTCCGGTCCGTAGACAAAGGCAATGCGGATGGGATAATTGCCGCCGATATTCACTTCGGCCGGCAGGCTCTTTTCCCGTGCGCCGGCGGCAATCGCGGCAGCGAAGTCCGCGTCCGGGTCTTCGCTTCGGAGCGCGACGTGCTCAAAACGCGGGAAAGCCTCGGCATCTTCATTTCCGCCGGAGAAGATCTCCAGGATGTTGTTGCCGCCGAGGTCCATCATGCAGTTCCGGGCGTCTTCATTGCCCCAGATCCGGATGACGCTCAAGCCCAGGGCTTCGTAGAAAGCGATCGTCCGGTCCAGGTCCCGGACACGCAGCGCGGCGTGATGATAACCGTTTCTTTTCATCTTGGCAAGCTCCTTTGTTGTTTTTATTTTATGATTTTTCCGAAAGCGTAAGCTCGATCACCGCGGCCGCGGCCGGCGGGAGGACGATCTCGTTTCCGTTTACCGTCGTTGTGACAGGGTCGAAGCAGCCGGCATTCTGCGGCGTGACTTCCATGGCAGGATCTTCCGGCGCGATCATGTGAACGGTCATGCTGCCGGCGTACGGGCGTCCGTCGAGCGAGACGGAAAGCGGGAGCGCTTTGTCCATCCGCGGATTTACGGCATGGACGTAGATGTGGTCTTCTTTGATCCCGGCTGTTACGTCCGCGCCGCCGTCCGTTTTCACTTCGGCATACCGCTCGCCAGCATATTTTCCGAAGAGCCGCATGACCTGGCCGACCGGCTGGAGATACGGTTTCCCGCTGCCGTGCGGCGTGGGAATCAGGATGGCGTTCACCTGCCAGCGGTTCCCGAAGAAATCCGCCATCGTCGCGATGTCCAGAACGTCGCTGTGCCGCAGGATCACGTTAAAAATGCGTGCGTACGCGGTGCCGGCCATCCAGGAGGAGAGTACGTCGCAGCGGTTTCTTCCGGGGAGCGCAAAATGGCCTTCCGTCATGGCGAGCCGCTTCCCGTACGGCGCGGTCTGCCCGCGCATTTCCTGAAGCTTGCGGTCCAGGATCTCCGGCACCGACATGAGGTG